>NZ_CP117452.1:5697500-5859309 GCF_030687895.1 Pseudomonas sp. FP198 | reverse complement strand
GCACTGCTGCCAAAGTTCCACTGACACGGATATCCCCTGAGTTGAAAGCCGGTGAGGCAAAAACAAGCGGCCATTGTAGCGATCAGTCGCGCACTTATCCACATGCAGCTTGCGCATCGTCCATGATTTATCAATGCCTTACCGGAACGAGAGACGACGGACGGTCGGTGGATAAGCCCTGTGGATAACCAGCCCTGAGCTCGTTGCACAACTGGGGGGCAAACTCAGTGGATAACCGCTCTGTGGATAACTACCCGTTCCACCCACAGCTTATCCGACAGCGCAGCACAGGGTTGTCACCGCTTTCCACTGTAGTTGTCATTCTCTGTACACAGCGGTTTATAAGGCCTTGATAGGGTTATCCACAGACAGTTGGCTTGCTTGCTTTTATAAGCTTTACAGAAAAGCTTTAAATAAGTCCCTTCTTTATTTCTATATCTAGCGTTCTGCATCGAATCCGCAAAGGAGGGCTGGATATCTATTTAAAGGAAACGCTGGTTGGAAATTGACCTAGAGGCTTGCTTTCTCTAGAATCCCCGGTCTCTTAAAACGGGGGCCATTCCGGCCCGTTGTGGACGAACCAGGTAACACGACATGAAACGTACTTTCCAACCAAGCACTATCAAACGCGCTCGTACCCACGGTTTCCGTGCTCGCATGGCTACCAAGAACGGTCGTGCCGTCCTGTCGCGTCGTCGCGCCAAAGGTCGTGCGCGTCTGGCAGTTTGATAATCCGGCACTGGAGGTGAGTCAGGACTTCAGTCGGGAAAAGCGTCTGCTTACACCCCGGCATTTCAAGGCAGTCTTTGACTCCCCTACCGGCAAGGTTCCGGGGAAAAATCTCCTGCTCCTTGCGCGCAGTAACGATCTCGATCACCCCCGCCTAGGGCTGGTTATCGGGAAAAAGAGCGTCAAGCTCTCCGTTCAGCGCAATCGCCTCAAACGTCTGATGCGCGAATCGTTTCGCCTGAACCAGGATTCACTGGTCGGCTGGGACATCGTTATCGTCGCGCGCAAAGGTTTGGGTGACGTAGAAAACCCCGAATTGATTCAGCATTTCGGCAAGCTCTGGAAACGCCTGGCTCGTAACAAGCCAGCACCGGTAGCCAACACCGAGACTGTAGGGGTAGACAGCACCGATGCGTAAACTGGCACTCGTTCCGATCCAGTTTTATCGCTATGCCATCAGTCCCCTGATGGCCAGCCACTGTCGTTTCTACCCCAGTTGTTCCTGCTACGCGTATGAAGCCATAGAAAATCATGGTCTTCTGCGCGGTGGCTGGCTGACCTTTCGTCGTTTAGGTCGCTGTCATCCGTGGAATCCCGGCGGTTATGACCCGGTTCCGCCTATCCCTACCTCCCGTTCTTCTTCGATGGCCGAGTAATCATGGATATCAAACGCACGATCCTGATCGTCGCCCTGGCAATCGTGTCCTACGTCATGGTCCTTAAATGGAACCAGGACTATGGCCAGGCTGCCCTGCCGACTCAGAATGTTGCAGCCAGCAATACCGCACCGAGTCTGCCGGATACAACAACTGGCAATAACACTGCCAGCAATGACGATGTCCCGCGCGCGGCGAGCGACACCAGCGCCCCAGCCGAAGCCCCCGTGGCCGCCAGCAAGGACCTGATTCAGATCAAGACGGATGTGCTCGAGCTGGCAATCGATCCACAAGGTGGTGATGTCGCTCAATTGAAGCTGCCGCTGTATCCGCGTCGCCAGGATCACCCGGAAATCCCGTTCCAGTTGTTCGACAACGGTAACGAGCGGACCTATCTGGCTCAAAGTGGCCTGATTGGCGCCAACGGCCCGGACGCAAATCCGGCCGGTCGTCCGGTTTATTCCGCCGAGAAGAAGGTCTATCCGCTGGCTGACGGCCAGGACCAACTGGTCGTCGACCTGAAGTTCAGCAAGGACGGCGTCAATTACATCAAGCGTTTCACCCTGAAACGCGGCCTGTATGACGTGACTGTTTCCTATCTGGTAGACAACCAGAGCGCTCAGCCCTGGTCGGGTGCGATGTTCGCGCAGTTGAAGCGCGACGCCAGTGACGATCCTTCGTCCAGCACCGCCACCGGTACCGCGACTTACCTGGGCGCTGCCCTGTGGACAAGTTCGGAGCCGTACAAAAAAGTGTCCATGAAGGACATGGACAAGGCTCAGCTGAAAGAAACCGTTCAGGGTGGCTGGGTTGCCTGGTTGCAACACTACTTCGTAACGGCATGGATTCCGCAGAAGGGCGAAAACAATGTCGTCCAGACGCGCAAGGACAGTAAAGGCAACTACATCGTCGGCTATACCGGCCCTGCGTTGACTGCAGCGCCAGGTGCAAAAGTCGAGACCAGCGCCATTCTGTATGCCGGTCCGAAAAGCCAAGCCGTGCTGAAGCAGTTGTCCCCTGGCCTGGAATTGACCGTCGACTACGGTTTCCTGTGGTTCATTGCCCAGCCAATCTTCTGGTTGCTGCAACATATCCACAGCATCGTCGGCAACTGGGGCTGGTCGATCATCTTCCTGACCATGCTGATCAAGGGTATTTTCTTCCCGTTGTCGGCGGCCAGCTACAAGTCGATGGCTCGCATGCGTGCAGTGGCGCCGAAACTGGCTGCCCTGAAAGAACAGCATGGCGATGACCGGCAGAAAATGTCCCAGGCCATGATGGAGCTGTACAAGAAAGAGAAGATCAACCCGCTGGGTGGTTGCTTGCCGATTCTTGTACAGATGCCGGTATTCCTCGCGCTTTACTGGGTTCTGCTGGAAAGCGTAGAGATGCGCCAGGCACCATTCATGCTGTGGATCACCGACCTGTCGATCAAGGATCCGTTCTTCATCCTGCCGATCATCATGGGCGCCACCATGTTCATCCAGCAGCAGCTGAACCCGACGCCTCCGGATCCGATGCAGGCGAAGGTCATGAAAATGATGCCGATCATCTTCACCTTCTTCTTCCTGTGGTTCCCGGCCGGTCTTGTGCTGTACTGGGTTGTGAACAACGTGTTGTCCATCACTCAGCAGTGGTACATCACGCGTAAGATCGAAGCGGCCACGAAAAAAGCCGAGGCGTAACTTGCCCTGTGGATAACCACACAAAACGCCCCCTAGTGGGGCGTTTTGCTATCTGCCATTTTTGTCTGGATACCGGTTTATGAGCGCACCGCGTGAAACCATCGCCGCCGTCGCCACCGCCCAAGGTCGCGGCGGGGTCGGCATCGTCCGTATTTCGGGGCCTTTGGCTGGCGTTGCGGCCAAGGCTATCAGCGGCCGCGAACTGAAACCGCGCTTCGCTCACTACGGACCTTTTCTTGACGCTGACAAACATGTCCTCGATGAAGGCCTGGCCTTGTATTTCCCTGGGCCGAACTCATTCACCGGCGAGGATGTGCTGGAACTGCAGGGGCATGGCGGCCCCGTCGTCCTGGACATGCTGCTCCAGCGTTGCCTCGAGTTGGGTTGCCGCCTGGCCCGGCCGGGTGAGTTCAGCGAGCGGGCCTTTCTCAATGACAAACTCGACCTGGCTCAGGCCGAGGCGATCGCCGATCTGATCGAAGCCAGTTCTGCGCAGGCTGCACGCAACGCGTTACGGTCATTACAGGGAGCGTTTTCACAGCGTGTGCATAACCTAACCGAGCAACTGATCGGTCTGCGGATCTACGTCGAGGCGGCCATCGATTTCCCCGAAGAGGAAATCGATTTTCTCGCCGACGGCCACGTGTTGAGCATGCTCGACAAGGTGCGCGATGAATTATCCACAGTCTTGAGGGAAGCCGGGCAGGGGGCTTTGTTGCGCGACGGCATGACTGTGGTCATTGCCGGCCGCCCCAATGCCGGTAAGTCCAGCCTCTTGAACGCCCTGGCCGGGCGCGAGGCTGCCATCGTTACCGAGATCGCCGGCACCACCCGGGACATCCTGCGTGAACATATCCACATCGACGGCATGCCGCTGCACGTCGTGGACACCGCTGGCTTGCGCGATACCGACGACCAGGTCGAGAAAATCGGCGTGGAGCGGGCCCTCAAGGCTATTGGCGAGGCTGATCGCGTGTTGCTGGTGGTGGATGCCAGTGCGCCGGAAGCAAGCGATCCTTTCGCTTTGTGGCCTGAATTCCTGGAGGTTCGTCCGGATCCGGCAAAAGTCACCTTGATTCGCAACAAGGCAGACCTGACGGGAGAAGCGATAGCCCTCGAAGTGAGCGACGATGGCCACGTCACTATCAGCCTGAGCGCGAAGGCGGCCGGTGAAGGCCTGGAGTTACTGCGCGATCATCTCAAGGCCTGCATGGGCTATGAGCAGACATCGGAAAGCAGCTTCAGCGCTCGCCGCCGGCATCTTGAAGCATTGCGTCACGCCAGCGCTGCCCTGGAGCACGGTCGTGCGCAGCTGACCCTGGCAGGCGCCGGTGAGTTGCTGGCCGAAGATCTGCGCCAAGCGCAGCATTCCCTGGGTGAAATCACCGGAGCCTTCAGTTCCGATGACTTGCTGGGGCGGATCTTCTCCAGCTTCTGCATCGGCAAATAACGCCAATCCCGTCCAACCGGGGCTGCTGCTGACAGCCAGTAAGCCCGGTTCCCCCTCTTCCTTCTCAATACGATTGCCCCCGCGGCGGCTTGGCCGTGGGCTATCACCTGTGGATTAAGCCCTGTGTATAACTGCCACTGAGGCCGGTTGATAAGCAGCCCTGAAAACTGGACATAACTGCCTCTGTGGATAACGGACCCATTCATCCACAGGCTTACACCGGTTATCCAACGCCCTCATGGCCAGATGAGCACAGGGTTTTGATTCTCTGTACAGCTTGAATATAAAGGCCTACAGAACCTTATCCACAGAATCTTTGCTCAGTAAGAATAAACATAAAAACAAAGATTCTATAAATTTCTTTCTTTTTTATTTTTTTAACCGCGAGTTCTCCACAGCTGGTTAAATTTTGTGCAAAGGGTTCTTTAGAAAGGACGAAGTCCCTATACTTGCCGACCTGGCTCGAAAAACGCCCAGGGCCAGACTCAAAACCTATTTCCGAATTACCTGAATTAAGCAGGCACGAGGTGCGTGGTGGATTTCCCTTCCCGTTTTGAAGTGATCGTCATCGGCGGCGGTCATGCCGGTACCGAGGCAGCACTTGCATCAGCGCGCATGGGGGCAAAAACCCTGTTGCTGACGCATAACGTGGAAACCCTCGGCGCCATGAGCTGCAACCCGGCCATTGGTGGCATCGGCAAAAGCCACCTGGTCAAGGAAATCGATGCCCTCGGCGGCGCGATGGCCATGGCCACTGACAAAGGTGGTATCCAGTTTCGCGTGTTGAACAGCCGCAAAGGTCCAGCGGTGCGTGCCACTCGCGCCCAGGCCGACCGAATCCTCTACAAGGCTGCTGTCCGTGAAATCCTGGAAAACCAGCCGAACCTGTGGATATTTCAGCAAGCGGCTGATGATCTGATTGTCGAGCAGGACCAGGTCCGCGGTGTCGTCACGCAAATGGGCCTGCGGTTCTTCGCCGATTCTGTCGTACTGACCACCGGGACGTTCCTCGGCGGACTTATCCACATCGGTTTGCAGAATTTTTCCGGCGGTCGCGCTGGTGATCCGCCCTCAATCGCCCTGGCTCAACGCCTGCGTGAGTTACCGCTACGCGTTGGTCGGCTGAAAACCGGTACGCCACCGCGTATCGACGGCAAGTCCGTGGACTTCTCGGTGATGACCGAGCAGCCTGGCGATACGCCTATCCCGGTGATGTCGTTCATGGGCAACAAGGAGCAGCATCCACGGCAAGTCAGTTGCTGGATCACCCACACCAATGCCCGCACCCACGAAATCATTGCGGCGAACCTCGATCGTTCGCCGATGTATTCGGCTGCCGGTGAAATCGAAGGTGTCGGCCCGCGCTATTGCCCGTCGATCGAAGACAAGATCCATCGCTTTGCCGACAAGGAAAGCCATCAGGTCTTCATCGAGCCCGAAGGCCTGACGACCCATGAGCTGTATCCGAACGGGATCTCCACCTCGCTGCCGTTCGATGTGCAGTTGCAGATCGTCCAGTCGATCCGTGGCATGGAGAACGCTCACATCGTGCGTCCGGGTTATGCGATCGAGTACGACTACTTCGACCCGCGCGATCTGAAGTACAGCCTGGAAACCAAGGTTATCGGCGGTCTGTTCTTCGCCGGGCAGATCAACGGCACCACCGGTTACGAAGAGGCGGGTGCCCAGGGATTGTTGGCCGGAGCCAACGCGGCATTGCGCGCCCAGGGCAAAGACAGCTGGTGCCCGCGCCGCGATGAGGCGTACATCGGTGTGCTGGTGGACGACCTGATCACACTGGGTACCCAGGAACCGTATCGGATGTTCACGTCCCGCGCGGAATATCGCCTGATCCTGCGTGAGGACAACGCCGACCTGCGCCTGACCGAGAAAGGTCGCGAACTGGGGCTAGTGGATGACGCGCGTTGGGCTGCGTTCTGCAAGAAACGCGAGAGTATCGAGCTGGAAGAGCAGCGCCTGAAGAGCACTTGGGTTCGTCCCGGTACCGAGCAGGGCGATGCCATCGCGGCGAAATTCGGCACTCCGCTGACCCACGAATACAATCTGCTCAACCTGTTGAGCCGCCCGGAAATCGATTACGTCGGGCTGGTGGAAGTCACTGGCCAGGGCGCGGAAGATCCGCAGGTGGCCGAACAGGTCGAGATCAAGACCAAATACGCCGGCTACATTGACCGTCAGCAGGACGAAATTGCCCGTCTGCGCGCCAGTGAAGACACCAGGCTGCCTGTGGATATCGACTACACGAACATTTCGGGTCTGTCGAAAGAAATTCAGAGCAAGCTCGGTGCGACGCGTCCCGAGACCCTCGGCCAGGCGTCGCGCATCCCCGGCGTCACCCCGGCGGCGATTTCGCTGTTGATGATTCATTTGAAAAAACGCGGCGCGGGCCGCCAGTTGGAGCAAAGCGCTTGAGTTCGATGGTCACCTCGCAACACGCTGAAGAATTATCCACAGGTGCCCGTCAGCTCGGCGTCAGCCTCACCGAAGCCCAGCACGCGCAGTTGCTGGGTTACCTGGCGTTGCTGATCAAATGGAACAAGGCCTACAACCTGACCGCCGTGCGTGATCCGGATGAAATGGTCTCGCGGCACCTGCTCGACAGTCTCAGCGTGATGTCTTTCATCGAAGACGGTCGCTGGCTCGACGTCGGTAGCGGCGGTGGTATGCCTGGTATTCCGCTGGCGATCCTGTTTCCCGGCTCGCAAGTGACCTGTCTGGACAGCAACGGCAAGAAAACCCGCTTCCTGACCCAGGTCAAACTCGAACTGAAACTGGATAACCTGCAAGTTATCCACAGCCGCGTCGAAGCGTTCCAGCCTGCAGAGCCGTTCAACGGAATCATTTCCCGGGCGTTCAGCAGCATGGAGAATTTCAGCAACTGGACGCGCCACCTGGGCGACGCCGATACACGCTGGCTGGCAATGAAGGGCGTTCATCCGGCCGATGAGCTGGTAGCATTGCCGGCAGACTTCCACCTCGATAGCGAACACGCCTTGGCCGTACCCGGTTGCCAAGGCCAACGCCATCTGCTGATACTGCGCCGCACGGCATGATTGGGAACACAAGCAAGAATGGCTAAGGTATTCGCGATAGCGAACCAGAAGGGTGGTGTGGGCAAGACCACCACCTGCATCAACCTCGCAGCATCCCTGGTCGCGACCAAGCGCCGGGTGCTGTTGATCGATCTCGATCCACAGGGCAACGCCACCATGGGCAGCGGTGTGGATAAACATGGCCTGGAAAACTCCATCTATGACGTGCTCATCGGTGAGTGCGACCTGGGTCAGGCCATGCATTTCTCCGAGCACGGTGGCTACCAGCTGCTGCCGGCCAACCGTGACCTGACGGCGGCAGAAGTGGTGCTGCTGGAAATGCAGATGAAGGAGAGCCGCCTGCGCAGCGCGTTGGCGCCGGTTCGTGAAAATTACGACTACATCCTGATCGACTGCCCACCGTCACTGTCGATGCTGACCCTCAATGCGTTGGTTGCCGCCGATGGGGTGATCATCCCCATGCAGTGTGAGTACTTCGCCCTCGAGGGGTTGAGCGACCTTGTGGATAACATCAAGCGCATCGCTGAACTGCTGAACCCGGAGCTGAAAGTCGAAGGCCTGTTGCGCACGATGTACGACCCGCGCCTGAGCCTGATGAACGACGTGTCGGCCCAGCTCAAGGAGCATTTCGGCGAGCAGCTCTACGACACGGTCATTCCGCGGAACATCCGCCTGGCCGAAGCGCCGAGCTATGGCATGCCGGCCCTGGCCTATGACAAACAATCGCGTGGCGCGCTGGCCTACCTGGCCCTGGCGGGCGAGATGGTTCGCCGTCAACGCCGCCAGCCACGCATCGCTGCAGCCCAGCCAACTTAAGGAAACCCCATGGCCGTCAAGAAACGAGGTCTCGGACGTGGACTGGATGCGCTGCTCAGCGGTCCGACTGTCAGTTCGCTTGAAGAACAGGCAGTCCAGGTCGATCAGCGCGAATTGCAGCATTTGCCGCTGGACCTGATCCAGCGTGGCAAATACCAGCCGCGTCGGGACATGGACCCACAGGCGCTGGAAGAACTGGCCCAGTCGATCAAGACCCAGGGCGTGATGCAGCCTATCGTGGTCCGGCCGATCGCCAATGGGCGGTTCGAGATCATCGCCGGCGAACGCCGCTGGCGCGCGAGCCAGCAAGCCGGCCAGGAAACCATCCCGGCGATGGTCCGCGACGTCCCGGATGAAACCGCGATCGCCATGGCGCTGATCGAGAACATCCAGCGCGAGGACCTCAATCCGATCGAAGAAGCGGTGGCCTTGCAGCGCTTGCAGCAGGAGTTCCAGCTGACCCAGCAACAGGTCGCCGAAGCGGTGGGCAAGTCCCGTGTGACCGTGGCCAACCTGCTGCGACTGATCGCCTTGCCGGAAGTCATCAAGACCATGCTGTCCCACGGCGACCTGGAGATGGGGCATGCCCGGGCGTTGCTTGGTTTGCCGGAAAATCAACAAGTTGAAGGGGCGCGACATGTTGTCGCACGCGGCCTGACCGTGCGCCAAACCGAGGCACTGGTTCGTCAATGGCTGAGCGGCAAACCCGCCCCTGTCGAAGCACCAAAACCCGATCCGGACATCGCTCGCCTGGAGCAGCGCCTGGCCGAGCGCCTGGGCTCTGCGGTGCAGATTCGCCACGGAAAGAAGGGCAAAGGGCAACTGGTGATCGGTTATAACTCCCTCGATGAGCTGCAAGGTGTTCTTGCGCACATTCGCTGAAACAATTGCCCTTGTAGCGCGCAGTCGGAAATCACTACCTTGAGGTTGAATAGGGGCAGAACCGCCCCTATACTCTGCGCGCATTTTGTCGGCACAAATTATGCCAAGTTATTGAATTCCGGCAGCCGACCATTGGAGAGCAAAAGCGATGGAAACACGCACGCCAAACCGCTTGCCGTTCCATCGTCTGGCTGTTTTCCCGGTGTTATTGACCCAGTTCGTCGTTGTACTGATCGCCGCGTTGGCGCTCTGGCAATGGAAAGGAGTCGTCGCCGGATACTCGGGTCTTTGCGGAGGCCTGATAGCCTTGCTTCCCAATATTTACTTCGCTCACAGGGCATTTCGGTTTTCCGGCGCCCGAGCAGCCCAAGCCATCGTCCGGTCTTTTTATGCCGGCGAGGCGGGGAAACTGATTTTGACGGCAGTGCTGTTTGCACTGACGTTCGCAGGTGTGAAGCCATTGGCGCCGCTGGCTGTATTCGGCGTGTTCCTGCTGACCCAGATGGTCAGCTGGTTTGCTCCCCTGCTAATGAGAACAAGACTTTCGAGACCTTAGGGCGTTTGAGGCAACCATGGCAGAGACAACCGCTTCGGGCTATATCCAGCACCACTTGCAGAACCTGACCTTCGGTCAGCTACCCAATGGCAGCTGGGGCTTTGCTCACACTGCAGCAGAAGCTAAAGAAATGGGCTTCTGGGCCTTCCACGTAGATACCCTCGGCTGGTCGGTCGCGTTGGGTCTGATCTTCGTTTTTCTTTTCCGCATGGCGGCAAAAAAAGCGACTTCCGGTCAGCCTGGTGCACTGCAGAACTTCGTTGAAGTACTGGTCGAATTCGTCGATGGCAGCGTGAAAGACAGCTTCCATGGCCGTAGCCCGGTGATCGCACCGCTGGCACTGACCATCTTCGTCTGGGTGTTCCTGATGAACGCCATCGACCTGGTACCGGTCGACTGGATTCCTCAGCTGGCCATCCTGATCTCCGGCGATGCCCATATCCCGTTCCGCGCCGTGTCGACCACCGACCCGAACGCGACCCTGGGCATGGCGTTCTCGGTATTCGCACTGATCATTTTCTACAGCATCAAGGTCAAGGGCATCGGCGGTTTCATCGGCGAACTGACCCTGCACCCGTTCGGCAGCAAGAACATCCTTGTTCAGGCACTGCTGATCCCGGTGAACTTCCTTCTGGAATTCGTGACCCTGATCGCCAAGCCAATCTCTCTGGCCCTGCGTCTGTTCGGCAACATGTATGCCGGCGAGCTGGTGTTCATCCTGATCGCTGTGATGTTCGGCAGCGGCCTGCTCTGGCTCAGCGGCCTGGGCGTGGTGCTGCAATGGGCGTGGGCAGTGTTCCACATCCTGATCATCACTTTGCAGGCGTTCATCTTCATGATGCTGACCATCGTCTACCTGTCGATGGCGCACGAAGAAAACCATTAAGGCCAGTCTCGACTAGTCTGATGTCCTTCCCGGTCAAACGGGAAGGGGCCCGAACGGGCTTGATGAAACGATTTGTTTTACCGCTTTAATCTAAAAAACCTAAACCATACGACGTAAAAGTCGGGAGGAAAGATGGAAACTGTAGTTGGTCTAACCGCTATCGCTGTTGCACTGTTGATCGGCCTGGGCGCACTGGGTACCGCAATTGGTTTCGGCCTGCTGGGCGGCAAATTCCTGGAAGGCGCTGCGCGTCAACCGGAAATGGTTCCAATGCTGCAAGTGAAAATGTTCATCGTTGCCGGTCTGCTCGACGCCGTAACCATGATCGGTGTTGGTATCGCTCTGTTCTTCACCTTTGCGAACCCGTTCGTTGGTCAGATCGCTGGCTGATTATTCGGATCTTCCGAGTAATCTGGTGTGATGGACAACGTAACTGCGAGGTGTTGGCGTGAACATTAATGCGACCCTGATTGGCCAGTCCGTTGCGTTCCTGATTTTTGTACTGTTCTGCATGAAGTTCGTATGGCCTCCGGTCATTGCGGCATTGCACGAACGTCAAAAGAAGATCGCTGATGGTCTGGACGCTGCCAGCCGAGCAGCTCGCGACCTGGAGTTGGCCCATGAGAAAGTGGGTCAGCAACTGCGCGAAGCGAAAGCTCAGGCAGCTGAAATCATCGAGCAAGCCAAGAAACGCGGTACGCAGATTGTCGACGAAGCCCGTGAACAGGCTCGCGTCGAAGCTGACCGTGTGAAGGCTCAGGCTCAAGCCGAGATCGAACAGGAACTCAACAGTGTCAAAGACGCGCTGCGTGCCCAAGTGGGTGCCCTGGCCGTTGGCGGTGCTTCGAAGATCCTGGGTGCCACAATCGATCAAAACGCGCACGCAGAGCTGGTAAACAAACTGGCTGCTGAAATCTAAGCGAGGGCGATCATGGCAGAACTGACCACGTTGGCCCGACCTTACGCTAAGGCGGCCTTCGAGCACGCTCAGGCCCACCAGCAACTGGCCAATTGGTCAGCCATGCTCGGCCTGGCAGCAGCGGTGTCGCAAGACGACACCATGCAGCGTGTGCTCAAGGCCCCGCGACTGACGAGCGCAGAAAAGGCCGCCACGTTCATTGACGTGTGCGGCGACAAGTTCGATGCCAAGGCACAGAATTTCATCCACGTTGTAGCCGAAAACGACCGTCTCCCGCTTCTGCCGGAGATCGCCGCTCTTTTCGACCTGTACAAGGCCGAGCAAGAGAAATCGGTAGACGTGGAAGTGACCAGTGCTTTTGCATTGAACCAAGAACAGCAAGACAAACTCGCCAAGGTTCTCAGTGCACGACTCAACCGGGAAGTGCGCCTGCAAGTCGAGGAAGACAAATCCCTGATAGGGGGCGTTGTCATCCGCGCCGGCGACCTGGTTATCGATGGCTCGATTCGCGGCAAAATCGCGAAACTTGCCGAAGCATTGAAATCTTGAGTTTGAAGGGGCAGCAGAGCAATGCAGCAACTCAATCCTTCCGAAATAAGTGAAATTATCAAGGGCCGCATCGACAAGCTCGATGTGACCTCCCAAGCCCGTAACGAAGGCACTGTCGTCAGCGTATCTGACGGCATCGTGCGGATTCACGGTCTGGCCGACGTCATGTACGGCGAGATGATCGAGTTTCCGGGCGGCGTCTACGGTATGGCCCTCAACCTGGAGCAAGACTCTGTAGGTGCCGTGGTATTGGGCGCGTACACGACGCTGGCTGAAGGCATGAGCGCCAAGTGCACCGGCCGCATCCTCGAGGTTCCAGTCGGTAAGGAACTGCTGGGTCGCGTAGTCGACGCACTGGGTAACCCTGTTGACGGCAAAGGTCCGCTGAACAACACCGAGACCGATGCGGTCGAGAAAGTTGCTCCAGGCGTGATCTGGCGTAAGTCGGTAGACCAGCCTGTACAGACTGGCTACAAGGCTGTCGATGCCATGATCCCGGTCGGCCGTGGCCAGCGTGAGCTGATCATCGGTGACCGTCAGATCGGTAAGACCGCTCTGGCGATCGACGCGATCATCAACCAGAAAGACAGCGGCATTTTCTGCGTCTACGTAGCTATCGGTCAGAAGCAATCGACCATCGCCAACGTGGTTCGCAAGCTGGAAGAAAACGGTGCACTGGCCAACACCATCATCGTTGCCGCCAGCGCCTCCGAATCGGCCGCGCTGCAATTCCTGGCACCGTACTCCGGTTGCACCATGGGCGAATACTTCCGCGACCGCGGTGAAGACGCGCTGATCGTCTACGACGATCTGTCCAAGCAAGCAGTGGCTTACCGCCAGATTTCCCTGCTGCTGCGCCGTCCACCAGGCCGTGAAGCCTACCCAGGCGACGTGTTCTATCTCCACTCCCGTCTGCTGGAGCGCGCATCCCGCGTTTCGGAAGAATACGTAGAGAAGTTCACCAACGGCGCAGTGACTGGCAAGACCGGTTCCCTGACTGCCCTGCCGATCATCGAAACCCAGGCTGGCGACGTTTCCGCGTTCGTTCCGACCAACGTGATTTCCATCACCGACGGTCAGATCTTCCTGGAATCGGCCATGTTCAACTCGGGCATCCGTCCTGCTGTGAACGCCGGTGTTTCGGTATCCCGTGTAGGTGGTGCCGCTCAGACCAAGATCATCAAGAAGCTCTCCGGTGGTATCCGTACCGCCCTGGCTCAGTACCGTGAACTGGCGGCATTCGCCCAGTTCGCTTCTGACCTGGACGAAGCGACCCGTAAGCAACTTGAGCATGGTCAGCGCGTTACCGAGCTGATGAAGCAGAAGCAATACGCGCCAATGTCGATCGCTGACATGTCGCTGTCGCTGTATGCCGCTGAGCGTGGGTTCCTGACTGACATTGAAATCGCCAAAGTCGGCAGCTTCGAGCAAGCGCTGATTGCTTACTTCAACCGCGATCACGCCGATTTGATGGCCAAGATCAACGTGAAGGGTGACTTCAATGACGAAATCGACGCTGGCCTCAAAGCCGGTATCGAGAAGTTCAAGGCCACCCAAACCTGGTAAGCCGCAGCGGGAGCCGCAAGGCTCCCGCTTGCTAACCTGATAGGTGTTACATGGCAGGCGCAAAAGAGATTCGCAGTAAGATTGCGAGCATCAAAAGCACGCAAAAGATTACCAGCGCCATGGAAAAAGTGGCGGTCAGCAAAATGCGCAAGGCACAAATGCGCATGTCCGCTAGCCGTCCTTATGCGGAGCGCATCCGGCAGGTGATTGGTCATCTGGCCAACGCCAACCCGGAATATCGCCACCCGTTCATGATCGAGCGCGCCATCAAGCGCGTCGGTTACGTTGTGGTGAGCAGTGACCGTGGTCTGTGCGGTGGCTTGAACACCAACCTGTTCAAGGCCCTGGTCAAGGACATGGCGGTAAACCGCGAACAAGGCGTCGAGATCGATCTGTGCGTGGTCGGTAGCAAGGGTGCGGCTTTCTTCCGCAACTTCGGCGGTAACGTCGTCGCTGCTATCAGCCACCTGGGTGAAGAACCGTCGATCAATGACCTGATCGGCAGCGTCAAGGTGATGCTGGATGCTTACCTGGAAGGCCGGATTGACCGCCTGTCCGTGGTATCCAACAAGTTCATCAACACCATGACGCAACAGCCGACCGTGGAGCAGTTGATTCCACTGGTGGCGACCCCGGAACAGGAACTCAAGCACCACTGGGACTACCTCTACGAACCGGATGCCAAGGAGCTGCTTGACGGCTTGATGGTCCGCTACGTGGAGTCGCAGGTGTACCAGGCGGTGGTCGAGAACAACGCAGCTGAACAAGCGGCGCGGATGATCGCGATGAAGAACGCTACCGACAACGCCGGTGATCTGATCAGCGATTTGCAGCTGATCTACAACAAGGCGCGTCAGGCTGCGATCACCCAAGAGATCTCGGAAATCGTCGGCGGCGCTGCCGCGGTTTAACGGTTCAAATATTCAGAGGATCCAGCTATGAGTAGCGGACGTATCGTTCAAATCATCGGCGCCGTTATCGACGTGGAATTCCCACGCGACAGCGTACCGAGCATCTACGACGCCTTGAAGGTTCAAGGCGCCGAAACCACCCTGGAAGTTCAGCAGCAGCTGGGCGACGGCGTGGTTCGTACCATTGCGATGGGCTCCACCGAAGGCTTGAAGCGCGGTCTGGACGTCAACAACACTGGCGCAGCCATCTCCGTACCGGTCGGTAAAGCGACTCTGGGCCGGATCATGGACGTACTGGGCAACCCGATCGACGAAGCTGGCCCGATCGACACCGAAGAGCGCTGGGGCATTCACCGTCCTGCGCCATCCTTCGCTGAACAGGCCGGCGGCAACGAGCTGCTGGAAACAGGCATCAAGGTTATCGACCTGGTCTGCCCGTTCGCCAAGGGCGGTAAGGTCGGTCTGTTCGGTGGTGCCGGTGTGGGCAAGACCGTAAACATGATGGAACTGATCCGTAACATCGCCATCGAGCACAGCGGTTATTCCGTGTTCGCCGGTGTGGGTGAGCGTACTCGTGAGGGTAACGACTTCTACCACGAGATGAAGGATTCCAACGTTCTGGACAAGGTGGCACTGGTCTACGGCCAGATGAACGAGCCGCCGGGAAACCGTCTGCGCGTAGCCCTGACCGGCCTGACCATGGCCGAGAAGTTCCGTGACGAAGGTAACGACGTTCTGCTGTTCGTCGACAACATCTACCGTTACACCCTGGCCGGTACCGAAGTATCCGCACTGCTGGGCCGTATGCCTTCTGCAGTAGGTTACCAGCCGACCCTGGCTGAAGAGATGGGCGTGCTGCAAGAGCGCATCACTTCGACCAAGCAAGGCTCGATCACCTCGATCCAGGCGGTATACGTACCGGCGGACGACTTGACCGACCCGTCGCCAGCGACCACCTTCGCCCACTTGGACGCCACCGTTGTACTGTCCCGTGACATCGCTTCCCTGGGTATCTACCCGGCGGTAGATCCACTGGATTCGACTTCGCGCCAGCTGGACCCGAACGTGATCGGCCAGGAGCACTACGACACCGCTCGCGGCGTCCAGTACGTGCTGCAGCGCTACAAAGAGCTGAAGGACATCATTGCGATCCTGGGTATGGACGAGCTGTCGGAAACCGACAAGCAGTTGGTATCCCGCGCTCGTAAGATCCAGCGCTTCTTGTCGCAACCGTTCTTCGTGGCTGAAGTCTTCACCGGTGCCTCGGGTAAATACGTTTCCCTGAAGGACACCATTGCTGGCTTCAAAGGCATCCTCAACGGTGACTACGACCACCTGCCAGAACAAGCGTTCTACATGGTCGGCGGCATCGAAGAAGCGATCGAGAAAGCCAAGAAACTGTAATCCCGGCGCCCGGCAACGGGCGCTAATTAGGTTGAGGCAATCAGATGGCTATGACAGTCCATTGCGATATCGTCAGTGCGGAAGGGGAAATCTTCTCCGGTCTGGTCGAGTTTGTGGTTGCGCACGGTGAGCTGGGTGATCTTGGTATCGCCCTGGGTCACGCACCGCTGATCACCAGCTTGAAGCCAGGTCCGATTACGCTGAAAAAGCAGGGCGGGGAACAGGAGGTGTTCTACATCTCCGGTGGTTTCCTCGAGGTTCAGCCGAACATGGTCAAGGTCCTTGCCGACACCGTGCAACGTGCTGCCGACCTGGACGAAGCCTCCGCTCAGGAAGCCGTCAAGGCTGCCGAGAAGGCCCTGAACGAAAAAGGCGCAGACTTCGATTACGGTTCTGCTGCTGCACGTCTGGCCGAGGCCGCAGCTCAGCTGCGCACCGTCCAGCAGATCCGCAAGAAGTTCGGCCGCTAAGCCGTCCGCTTCGTGTGCGATTGATTAAAAAGGGTAGCCTCGGCTACCCTTTTTTCTTTTCCCGACACTCATCATCTGGTCGCAGCCGCTGACCACCCAGGATTGGTAGCCAGTCATGTCTCTCGAAATCGTTATTCTCGCGGCCGGTCAAGGCACCCGCATGCGCTCGGCGCTGCCCAAGGTGCTGCACCCGGTAGCCGGCAACTCCATGCTCGGCCATGTTATCCACAGCGCGCGGCAACTTGATCCACAGCGTATCCATGTGGTGATCGGTCACGGAGCCGATGCGGTACGTGAGCGCCTGGCGGCGGATGATCTGAATTTCGTGCTGCAGGACAAACAACTCGGTACAGGTCACGCCGTGGCCCAGGCCGTGCCATTCATCACCGCCGATACCGTGTTGATTCTCTACGGCGATGTGCCGCTGATCGAAGTCGATACGCTGCAACGCCTGCTCAAGCACGTCGCGCCGCGGCAATTGGGCCTGCTCACCGTCGAGTTGGATGATCCGACCGGCTACGGCCGCATCGTACGCAACGCCGACGGCCAGGTGACTGCCATCGTCGAGCAGAAAGACGCCAATGAAGCCCAGCGCGCCATCACCGAAGGCAACACCGGGATTCTTGCCGTTCCCGCCGAGCGGCTGGGGGACTGGATGAGCCGCTTGTCCAACAACAACGCCCAAGGCGAGTACTACCTCACCGACGTGATCGCCATGGCCGTTGCCGATGGACTGATGGTCGCCACCGAACAGCCCTTGGACGCGATGGAAGTGCAGGGCGCCAACGATCGCCGGCAACTGGCCGAACTCGAACGCCATTACCAGCTGCGCACCGCCCGCCGCTTGATGGCCCAAGGCGTGACCTTGCGCGACCCGGCCCGTTTTGATGTCCGTGGTGAAGTCAGCGTCGGCCGCGACGTGGTCATCGATATCAACGTTATCCTCGAAGGCAAAGTCGTCATCGAAGACGACGTGGTCATTGGCCCGAACTGCGTCATCAAGGACAGTACCCTGCGCAAAGGCGTGGTGATAAAAGCCAACAGTCATCTCGAAGGCGCGGTGATGGGCGAGGGCAGCGACGCCGGCCCGTTTGCTCGCCTGCGCCCGGGCACGGTGCTGGAAGCCCGCGCTCATGTGGGTAACTTCGTCGAGCTTAAAAACGCTCATATGGGCGAAGGTGCCAAGGCCGGGCACCTGACTTACCTGGGCGACGCTGAAATCGGCGCACGTACCAATATCGGTGCGGGGACCATCACCTGCAACTACGATGGCGCCAACAAGTGGAAAACCGTGTTGGGCGAGGATGTGTTCATCGGTTCGAACAACTCCCTGGTGGCGCCTGTGGATATCTCCGACGGTGCGACCACGGCGGCCGGCTCGACTCTGACCCAGAATGTGGATAACGGCCAGCTGGCGGTGGGCCGTGCACGTCAGCGCAACATCGACGGCTGGAAGCGTCCGGAAAAGATCAAGAAGACTTAAAGTTATCCACACTTCTCCTGTGGGAGCGAGCCTGCTCGCGAAGCGATATCAGACAGTACCCACTCTGACTGATCCAACGTATTCGCGAGCAGGCTCGCTCCCACAGTAGTTGTTCAGCCAATTTCTGAATTTTTCTGCTGGCGCCTTGACGACATCGCTTCAATAGGTTTTGATTGCTTACGTTATCTTTCGAATCGAAACTTAAGCAGCCATGTCCAAGCGCAATACACCACAACGCCGTCACAATATTCTCGCTTTGCTCCAGGAGCAGGGCGAGGTGAGCGTGGATGAGCTGGCCAAGCGCTTCGAAACCTCGGAAGTTACGATTCGTAAGGATCTCGCCGCGTTGGAGACCAATGGCCTGTTGCTGCGTCGCTACGGTGGCGCGGTGCCGATGCCGCAGGAACTGGTCGCCGACAGTGCGCAAAGCGTTTCCAAATACAAACAAGCCATCGCCCGTGCCGCCGTGAAGCGGATCCGCGAGCATGCGCGCATCATCATTGACAGCGGCAGCACCACGGCGGCGATGATTCCCGAGCTTGGCCAGCAACCGGGGCTGGTGGTCATGACCAACTCCCTGCATGTGGCCAATGCGCTGAGCGAACTGGAGCATGAGCCCGTGCTGCTGATGACCGGTGGTACCTGGGATCCTCATTCCGAGTCGTTCCAGGGCCAGGTCGCCGAGCAGGTGCTGCGCTCCTATGACTTCGACCAGCTGTTCATCGGCGCCGACGGCATCGATCTGGTTCGAGGTACCACCACCTTCAACGAACTGTTGGGCCTGAGCCGTGTGATGGCCGAGGTTGCCCGCGAAGTGGTCGTGATGGTGGAGGCCGACAAGATCGGCCGCAAGATCCCCAATCTGGAACTGCCGTGGAGCAGCGTCCATACCCTCATTACCGATGATCGCCTGCCCGTGGAGGCACGCGACCAGATTCAGGCCCGCGGCATCAATCTGATCTGCGCACCTGTCAGCCAGGAGAAATAACATGTGTGGAATTGTCGGTGCCGTTGCTGAACGCAACATCACGGCCATCTTGCTTGAAGGCCTCAAGCGTCTTGAATATCGCGGCTACGACAGTGCCGGCGTGGCGGTCTTCACCAACGACGAGAAGCTTGAGCGCGTGCGTCGTCCGGGCAAGGTCAGTGAACTGGAACGAGCCCTGGACGCGGAGCCGCTGATCGGTCGCCTGGGCATCGCCCATACCCGTTGGGCCACCCATGGTGCGCCGTGCGAGCGTAACGCCCATCCGCACTTCTCCGGCGACCTGGCCGTGGTGCACAACGGCATCATCGAAAACTATGAAGCGTTGCGCGAACAGCTGAAAGCGCTTGGTTATGTCTTTACTTCGGACACTGACACCGAAGTCATTGCCCATTTGCTCACCCACAAGCTCAAGGACCTGGCGGACCTGACCGTAGCACTCAAGGCCACGGTCAAGGAACTGCATGGCGCCTATGGCCTGGCGGTAATCAGCGCGAAACAACCGGATCGCCTGGTGGCGGCCCGCAGCGGCAGTCCGCTGGTGATCGGCCTGGGCCTGGGGGAAAACTTCCTGGCTTCCGACCAGTTGGCGCTGCGTCAAGTGACTGACCGCTTCATGTATCTGGAAGAGGGCGATATCGCCGAGATTCGCCGTGACAGCGTGCAAGTCTGGAACCTTGAGGGGAAAGAAGTCGAGCGCGAGGTGGTCCAGTATCGTGACGGTGCCGAAGCCGCCGACAAGGGCGAGTTCCGCCATTACATGCTCAAGGAAATCCACGAGCAACCGGCCGTTGTGCAGCGCACGCTTGAAGGCCGCCTGAGTCAGGACCAGGTGCTGGTCCAGGCCTTTGGTCCGCAGGCAGCCGAGTTGTTCGCCAAGGTGCGTAACGTGCAGATCGTGGCGTGCGGCACCAGCTATCACGCCGGCATGGTCGCTCGTTACTGGCTCGAAGAGCTGGCGGGTATCCCGTGCCAGGTTGAAGTCGCCAGCGAGTTCCGTTATCGCAAGGTAGTCGTGCAGCCAGACACTCTGTTCGTGACTATTTCCCAGTCCGGCGAGACCGCCGACACCCTGGCGGCGCTGCGTAACGCCAAGGAACTGGGCTTTCTCGCCAGCCTGGCGATCTGCAACGTCGGCATCAGCTCGTTGGTGCGCGAATCCGACCTGACCCTGCTGACCCAGGCTGGTCGCGAGATCGGCGTGGCGTCGACCAAAGCGTTCACTACCCAACTGGTCGGCCTGCTGCTGCTGACCCTGTCCCTGGGCCAGGTGCGCGGTACGTTGGCGGAGGGCGTCGAGGCCAAGCTGGTGGAGGAACTGCGTCGCTTGCCGGCCCGCCTGGGCGAAGCCCTGGCCATGGACAGCACCGTGGAAAAAATCGCCGAACTGTTCGCCGAGAAGAACCACACCTTGTTCCTGGGCCGTGGTGCGCAATTCCCAGTGGCGATGGAAGGGGCCTTGAAGCTCAAGGAAATCTCCTACATTCACGCCGAAGCCTACCCGGCCGGCGAACTTAAGCACGGCCCGTTGGCGCTGGTGGACAACGACATGCCGGTGGTCACCGTGGCGCCGAACAACGAGCTGCTGGAAAAACTCAAGTCCAACCTGCAGGAAGTACGCGCCCGTGGCGGCCAGCTGGTTGTCTTCGCCGATGAGAAGGCTGGCATGACCAACGGCGAGGGCACCCACGTGGTGCATATGCCGCACATCCACGACATCCTTTCGCCGATCCTTTACACCATCCCGCTGCAACTGCTGTCGTACTACGTCGCCGTGCTCAAGGGCACCGACGTGGACCAGCCGCGTAACCTGGCGAAATCGGTCACGGTCGAGTAAGGCTGGAGCACGGGTAACGGAGTGTCGGCCGGTCGGCCTGATCCGAAACGCAAAAGAACCAACCCCCTGAAATTCAGGGGGTTTTTTATGTGGCGCAACTAAATTTCAGTCCGGACTCGTGCAAGGACGGCGATTCGATCACCTCGGGGTCACCCGCCCTGTTCGTCGTATTCACGCTAAGCCCTGAACAACTGCGTTGACAACGTGGAGCATAGGTGATGATATCCAGTCATACGACAACGTATGACATCAAAATAATAAAAACGAAAGGCGCAGCCATGTTTTCTCCATTTGCCGCCCAGCGCACATGTAGTCCCTCGGTCCCACGCGTTATCGCCGTGCGCCAGCTACCTTCCCGAAAAGCTCTTTTCGCGCTCGCCAGTGCAATCGAATTCCCCGATCTCAACGTCCAAGCAGTCTTGCCTTCCCGCCAGGCATCAGCGCTGGGCGTGTCCGTTTCTCGCTCAACCTCAATCCCACAATGAATGGCAGCACCCGGAGAACAATAATGAAGAAAACACTCTGCGCCTCTTTGATCGCCTCGTTTCTGAGCTTGACCGCTGGCACAGCGATGGCTGCCGATGCCAGCGATTGGCCAAGCCGTCCGGTACAGGTCGTGGTGATTGCCAACGCCGGTGGTGACACCGATTTCAACGCACGAATGATGGCCAAGTACTTCACCAAGGTCACCGGCAAGACCATGGTTGTCACCAACATGGCCGGTGGGGGCGGCACCATCGCCGCTGATGCGGTCAAGAGCGCAGCGCCGGATGGCAATACCATCCTCTTCACCCACACCGGCCAGTTGATCGTCAACGAAGTCGCGGGGCTGTCGGAGGACCGCTTTGATGCGTTCGATATTTCCTGCATTGCTGGCGTCGACAAAGGGGCGGTGTTCGTTTCGGCGAAAAGCTCGGGCATCGACAGCCTCGACCAACTGATTGAAAAAGCCAAGGCCAAGCCCGGCACCATCACTTACGGCACCGAGATGGGCAACTTCTCGCACCTGCAAGGCTTGATGTTCGAGAAGCTCGCCGGGGTGAAACTGAAAATGGTCGACAGCGGTACCGTCTCGGAAAAAATCGTTGCCTTGCTGGGCAAGCGTATCGACCTTGGCGCCATCAGCTATGGCTCGGTCCAGGATTACATTTCCAGCGGCAAGATGACTGCCCTGGGCCAGCCCAATGCTGAGCGCAACGCGCTACTGGGCGACGTCAAGACCTTCAAGGAACAAGGCGTGGACCTGGTCCTGGACAAGCCTTATGTCGTCGCCTTCCCGAAAGGCACGGACCCGGCCATCGTCAAGAAAATGGCCGACACCATGAAAAAAATCACCGAAGAGCCTGAATACGCCGAGGAGCTGAAGAAGTCCTTCAAGCAGCCGGTCAGCTTCCAGGGCCCCGAAGAAGCTGTCGCCACATTGAATAAAACCCGCGACAGCTTCATGCAGTTCAAGGACGAGATGCGTAAAGCGAAATAATTTTGCGTAACGGCTCGGGTGTGAACCGCGTTGGCCAACACCCGAGCACCAGTCCTTCCCAGCAAGAGGAGCCTGTATGGATTCCTATAAAAGAAACGAGCTGATCGCCGGCCTGGCGATGCTCGGCGCCGGCGTCGCTTACCTGATACTGACCATGAACCTGCCGCGTCGCGGGACGATTGATGCCGCGTTTGTCCCCTGGGTACTCGCCGTCGCGCTGTGCCTGTTGGGCGCATTGCAATTGTGGGCGTGGCGCAAACTGCCGGACAAAAGTGCCGAACCCTCGGAAAAGCCAGAGGCGATCGATTACCCAACGGTCATCAAATCCGTGGCCTTGGTGCTGCTTTACACAGCGCTGATGCAGCCGGTGGGTTTTCTGATCACGACTGCGCTCTATCTCTATGCCCAGTTCATCGTATTGACCCCGGCGGACGAAAAGGTCAAGCACCTGCGTTACACGCTGATCGCGGTCGTTTCGGCTGTGCTGATTTTTTACATCTTTCGTCATGGCTTCGACTTGCTCCTGCCTGTCGGTTTATTGGATTTCTAGGGGACGGCCATGATTGAGCTCATGCAAACAGGCTTCGCAGCCGTACTGACACCCTACGTCTTTCTCCTGATCACCCTCGGCGTTGCGGTGGGGATCGTTTTTGGAGCGGTGCCCGGCCTCTCGGCCACCATGGCGATCGCGCTGTGCTTGCCGCTGACGTACTCGATGGGCCCCGGCCCTGGCCTGGCGCTGTTGGTTGCGCTGTTCGTTGGCGCCACCTCGGGAGGGCTGATATCGGCGATATTGCTCAACATACCGGGAACGCCGGCCTCCATCGCGACGACGTTCGATGGCTGGCCACTGATGAAACAAGGCCATGGCGTCAAGGCGCTCGGGATTGGCGTGGTGTTCTCGTTCCTCGGCACGATTTTCAGTATCGCCGCGCTGATGTTCATCGCTCCGATCCTGGCGGAACTGGCCCTGAGCTTCGGTCCGCACGAATATTTTTCCATCGCGATCTTTTCGCTGACGTTGATCGCCACGTTGTCCACCGGCTCGCTGGTCAAAGGTTTGTTTGCCGGTGCCCTGGGCTTTGCCTTTTCCACCGTGGGGATCGCCCCGGTCGAGGCAATCCGCCGGTTTACCTTTGACCTGCCGAGCCTCAATGGCGGCTTCGCCATGCTGACCGTGATGATCGGTATGTTTGCGGTCTCCGAGGTGCTGAAGTTCGCTGAAAGCGCGCGCCTGAGCCACCGGGCCAAACCCCAGCACGTCAGCATGAAGGGCGTGAAGGGTTTTGGCTTTTCGATGAAGGAATTTGTCGGCCAGTTGCCCAATGCGACCCGTTCATCCCTGATCGGCCTGGGTATCGGCATCTTGCCCGGCATCGGTGCCGGTACGTCGAATATCGTCTCCTACATCGTGGCGAAGAAACGTTCCAAGACACCGGAAGAGTTCGGCAAAGGCAAGATTGACGGCGTGGTCGCCAGCGAGACGGCAAACAATGCCGGTATCGGTGGGGCGATGATTCCGCTGCTGACGCTCGGCATTCCCGGCGATACCACTACGGCAGTGATGCTCGGTGGTTTCATGATCCACGGTATCCAGCCCGGACCGTTGCTGTTCATCAGCCAGGCACCGTTGGTCTATACGATCTTCGCCGCGCTGATCCTCGCTTCCGTGCTGATGCTGGTGCTGGAATTCTACGGCCTGCGCATGTTCATCAAGTTGTTGGCGGTGCCCAAGCACATTCTGCTGCCGATCATCCTGGTGCTTTGCGTCGTCGGCGCCTTTGGCTTGAACAGCCGGATCTTCGACGTCTGGGCGGTGTTGCTGTTTGGCTTGCTGGGGTATGGGTTCGTCAAGGCCGGATTGCCGATTGCACCGTTCATCATCGGTTTCATCCTCGGTCCGATGGCTGAAACCAACTTGCGTCGCGGCTTGATGCTGTCCGATGGCAATTTCGGCGGCTTCCTGACCAATCCCATCTCGGCGGGCTTCCTCATCCTGGCCGCCGCGTCCATCTCCTGGCACCTGGTGACGGTCATTCGCAACCGCAAAAGTGCGGCCATTGAATTGATGCGCAGCTAGACCATTGCATTCGCTGCCGTAACACGACGCCGTGTTGCGGCAGCCGAACCCAAACGTTCGGAGCATAGCCATGCAAGACACGCCTCAACTGTCTTCAGCCGATGACGACCGCATTGCCTGGGTGCGCGTGGCCTCGGTATTCCTGCCGCTGGCCAACCCTATCAGCGACGCCAAGGTGCTGACCGGTCGGCAAAAGCCCATGACCGAAATTGCCATGCTGTTTGTCCAAATCGAAACCAGGGACGGCCACCGTGGCCTGGGTTTCAGCTATTCCAAGCGCGCCGGCGGCCCCGGGCAATTTGCCCATGCCCGGGAAATCGCTCCTGGCCTCATCGGCGAAAACCCCAGCGACATTTCCAAGTTGTGGGACAAGCTCTGCTGGGCGGGTGCCTCGGTGGGGCGCAGCGGCCTGGCGACCCAGGCGATCGGCGCATTCGATGTCGCCCTCTGGGACTTGAAAGCCAAGCGGGCCAATCTTTCCCTGGCGCGTTTGCTGGGCGCTCATCGCGATTCCGTCCAGTGCTACAACACGTCGGGGGGATTCCTGCACACGCCGCTTGATCAATTGATGATCAATACTGACATCTCCCGGGAAAAGGGTATCGGCGGGATCAAGCTCAAAGTCGGCCAGCCTGACCAGGCGCTGGATCTGCACCGGGTCAGCACCATCCGCAAACACCTGGGCGATAGCTTCCCCTTGATGGTCGATGCCAATCAGCAATGGGACCGACCCACCGCCCAGCGCATGTGCCGCCAGTTGGAACAATACAATCTGGTCTGGATCGAGGAGCCGCTGGATTGCTATGACGCCGAAGGCCACGCTGCGCTGGCCCGGGAATTCGACACGCCGATCGCCACCGGTGAAATGCTCACCAGCGTTGCCGAGCACTGGGAATTCATCAAGTTGCGCGCTGCCGATTATCTGATGCCTGATGCGCCGCGTGTCGGCGGCATCACGCCTTACCTGAAAGTCCAGGCAGCAGCCGAACAAGCAGGGCTGATGATCGCGCCGCACTTTGCCATGGAACTGCATATCCATCTGGCCGCCACCTATAGCCGCGAGCCGTGGGTGGAACATTTCGAATGGCTGGAGCCGTTGTTCAACGAACGCATGGAAACCTGTGACGGAAGAATGCTGGTGCCCACCCGGCCTGGTCTCGGGTTGTCCTTGAGCGAGCGTGTGGCGGGATGGACGGCCGACCAGGTCGAGATCGGGCGGCGCCCGTGATCAGGTCAATGAGGAGCACGCCATGGCGTTGAGCCCTGAGTTTATCCAGAGCATCGAGCACGTCGTGGGCGCTGCGGGCGTGGTACGGGATCCGGCGCTTATGGCCAGCTATCTGACAGACTGGCGTAACGCCTATCAAGGCCAGGCCGCGCTCGTGGTCAGGCCCGCGACCACTGAGGAGGTCGCAGCAGTGGTGCGGCTTTGCCACGACGCCAGGGTGGCGCTGGTGCCCCAGGGCGGCAATACCGGTTTGTGCGGTGGCTCGATTCCGGATGCTTCCGGCAGCCAAGTGGTGTTGTCTTTGACCCGGATGAAGCGTATCCGTGAAGTCGACCTCGCCAATGAAACCATCACGGTCGAGGCCGGCGTGATCCTGCAGCAACTCCAGGAGGCCGCCAGCCAGGCGGGGCGCCTGTTCCCGCTATCGCTCGGGGCGGAGGGCAGTTGCACGGTGGGTGGCAATCTGGCGACCAACGCTGGCGGCACGGCGGTGCTGCGCTACGGCAACATGCGTGAGCTGACGCTCGGGCTTGAGGTGGTATTGCCGGACGGACGAATCTGGAACGGTTTGCGGGGGTTGCGCAAGGACAATACCGGTTACGATCTCAAGCATCTGTTCATCGGCTCGGAAGGCACGCTGGGCATCATCACTGCGGCGGTGCTGAAACTGTTTCCGGCAACCTGCAGCACGGCGACAGCCTGGGTTGCGCTGCCTTCGCCGCAAGCGGCGGTGGATTTGATCGGCCATGTCCGCAGTATGTGCGCCGATCGCCTGACGGGCTTCGAGATGATGTCGCGCCAGAGCCTGGATTTCGTCCTGGACCATGTGGCGGGTTGCAGCGATCCGCTGGAGACGAAACATCCCTGGTACGCGTTGATTGAATTGCGCGACACGGTGCCCGATGCGCCTTTGACGCTGCTGCTCGAAAACGGTCTGGCCCATGCCTTCGAGCAAGGTTGGGTCATTGATGCGGTATTGGCCAGCAGCCAGGCGCAGGCCGCCGCGCTGTGGGCGCTTCGTGAAGGAATTTCCGAGGCGCAGAATCACGAAGGCCCCAGCCTCAAGCATGACATCAGCGTGCCCGTGAGTCGCATACCGGAATTCATCGAGCGCACCGACAAAGCCCTGCAACAGGACTTTCCAGGGGTGCGCATCGTTTCTTATGGCCACATGGGGGACGGCAATCTGCACTACAACATCAGCAAACCGCTCGGCGATGCGGACGCTTCGTTCAAGGCCCGAGAGCAAGCGATCATGCAGGTTATCTACCGGATGACCAGTGCCTTCAATGGCAGCATCAGCGCCGAGCATGGCCTTGGGCAAGCCAAACCCCAGGCTGCGGCCCAGTTCAAGGACCCACTGGAGATCGAGTTGATGCGGGCCATTAAACATACTCTGGATCCGGCGGGTCTGATGAACCCTGGCAAGGTCTTTACTGCCTGGCTGGAGTGATTGAAAGTATTTTTCGATTTTTCTCGCGCAAAACTGGCGCTGGTCAGCTTTAGGGGGGATCGGTCTATAGTCGCTCTATAATTGCCTATAATTCCCCCCGAGCGATTCGCAACGTTGGTTCGGGCGCAAGCTGACGAGCTCAACGCAAACCTCAAGAAAGTTATTCATAGCCTGACCCCTATCCAGTCCGCCGTTATCCGCGTCATGAGTGCCAAAGGCGATAACTATGCGCCCTTCGAGGCACCTACAATGGAGCTTTATGCGAAAGCGATGGAGCAGGCCGGTATCGCAGAGCGTGATATCAAGGTCGAGGTGCCGGGTGTTCAGCAAGCGCTCATCGCCCTTCAGGAAAAGAAGCTGGTCTGGAAAGCCTCTCGTGGTGTCTACGCGGTTGACGAGCATGTCATCGTAGACTTGCTGGGCGAGGCCGGGTTGCTCAATGGCCTCTCCTAGGCTGTTCTCTGATCTAGCATAGACCCCATGGCCTCTGATATCGGGGCCAGGAAGTTGTGCTGGGCCTACACACAAGTCACTCCAGAAAACACCGGTCAAAAAGATAAACGCTGGCCGGTTTGAGATTTTCCACCGTGCGTTGCGGGCGGCCGCCGTCGCCGGCTTTTTTGCGACCGGTTTCCTGCAAATAGCCAGCCTCGGTCATTTTCAGCAGCCGCTGGCGCATGCTGGTCTTGAGCACCGGACGACCGAGCACCACGGAGAAAATATCCACCGCTTCCGGCGCGCTGAATTCCGGGCCCAGGAACATCAGCGGCAGGCTGCTGTAGAGGGCTTTGGACAACAACCGTTCCTGGACCGCCGCCACCAGGCTGTTGTGATCGAAAGGAAGTTTGATCGAGGCATCAGCGACATCCTTGAGAGAGAAAAATCCCTGATGCCCGGCGAGCAGGACCGCTTCGTTGGCAATCGCCAGGTAGAACGTCGAGGATGACCAGCAGCGCGGATCGCGGAACGCGTCGCCGACGGTGCCGACCTGTTCGATCCAGGCCAGCGGCATGCCGACCTTGTTTGAATTGCGCAGGCGCTCCACGGCGTCGTTCAGCGTGAGATCTTCGACATCCCCATTGACCACGATCCCGGGCAACGCCCAATGGCCGGCGAACGGCTCGGCTTCCCGTCGGTTCAGGAGGATTTCCAGCGCCTGGGTCTCCCGGCAGAAGCGCAGCACGCAGAGGTCGATGGTGTGCAGATAACCGCGCGCGGGGGCTGTGCTAGTGGGCATGTCGATTTCCGTGGTTAGCGTAAAGGTCATAGTTTAACGGGTTCATGCCGGGAGCTATCCAGTGGCTGGGCAGCGGCTTGCCCAAGGCCAGTCGTTCGCGAACCACCGTGCTGCGCACGTGGATCTTTTCGCTCACGCGAAGGATGGAAAAACGCTCAAGCAATTCCTGGCCGCGATAGAAAGTCGGCAGCAAATCCGCGACATCCTCGCCCACCACCAACGCGATCCGCTTGCCGTCCAGGGCCAGGCTGTCGGCGAGGTGGGCGAGCACGGTATAGCTGTAGATGGCGCCTTCAACGCCACGAGCCACGACCTGCTCGACCCGGCTTGCGCGCACTTCGGCGTAGCACAAGGGCTGGACGTGTTCGACGATGGATTCCAGCCAGTTCAGGCGAACGTCGTAGTCGACCATTTGTTTGCCGTAGGGATGCCGGAAGCTAGGGGCGACCAATACGCGCCTGGCTTGGTTCGAGGCTTCGATCATCACCTGGGCGTGACCGGCATGAGGGGGATTGAAAGCACCACCATAGACGGCTATTTCGAACATGGCTCATCCTCTTTTAGTACACGACATGTACTTTATAGTAAAAATCCTTCATGTAAACCTGATTAGCTTCCGATAGGTGTTCGTCCATGGAACCAAGCTGTCGGAAATTATCTTTCTAGAAAGGCTTGCCATGAAAGTACATCATATGTACTCTCGTGACCATTGAAGAGGAGAAACCCAGCATGAACAGCCTGACCCGGAAAACAGCTTCCTTCGATGTTGATGCGCAAAAGAGCTTTACGCCGCTGTGCCCTGATGAGCTTCCGGTGCCGGGCGGTGATGAGATTGCCGGTGAGCTGAATTTCATCGCGTCCCTGGCCAGCCTTCGCATCGGCAGCAAGGACGCCCATTCGCCCCTGGCCCCGTGGGTGGTCTCCGATCATTCGCAGATGTTCGTGCCGACCGGGCTCGAGCACGCCGACATCACCTGGGTCAGCCACTGCGTTCCCGGCACCGAAGGTTTCGCCCTGCTGGATCAACTACCGGCCCCATACGATTACGATTATTTCGTCTGGAAGGGCGTCGAGCCGGATCTGCACCCCTATGGCGCCTGCTACCACGACTTGCACGGCAAGCTCTCCACTGGCGTGATCGAGTACCTGAAAGGCCTGAAAGTGGAGCAGGTGATTGTCGGCGGGCTGGCGCTGGATTTCTGCGTCAAGACCACCGCTCTGCAACTGGCCGCCGCTGGCTTCAAGGTCATCGTTCACCTCCCGGCCTGCCGGGCCATCAGTGAAACGGGGGCCAGCCAAGCCATTCAAGAACTCCAGCAAGCGGGCGTCGCGGTTACCGCCACTCGTGAAGAAACCAGCCGCTTGGCAAACGCATAAGGAAGAGCCATGGACAGCGCATTCGATTCAAGCAGCGGCACTATCCAGAGTCTTCTGGACACCGACTACTACACGTTCACCATGATGCAGGCGGTGTTGCACCAGCACCCGAATGTCGAGGTGGAATACCAGTTCATCGTGCGTTCCAAGGAGCGGCTGGCTCACTTGATTCCAGACATTCGTGTCGAACTGGAGAAGCTCGCCGGGTTGCAACTACGCGAAGGGGAGCAGCGGTTTCTGTTCAACAAGCGTTTCCGTGAATACCTGACACCGGATTTCGAACAGTTTCTCGGCCTGTTTCGCTTCAACCTGCGCTACATCCACGTTTCGGAAGTCGACGGCCAACTGCACATTCGTGTCCGTGGGCCGATGCTGCACTGCATCATGTTCGAACAACCGATATTGGCGATGGTCAGCGAGCTGCGCAATCGTGAGAAGTACCCGGAAGTCGAGTTGGCCGACGTTACTCGCAAGCTGTACCAGAAGTTCGAATGGCTGGAGAAAAATGCCAGTCGTGAAGAACTTGCCGAGTTTCGTGTCTCGGACTTCTCCACCCGCCGGCGGCTGTCATTCAGGGCCCAGCGTGAAGTAGTGAATGTCATGCGCAGCGATTTTCCCGGGGTCTTTGTCGGTACCAGCAACGCTTACCTGGCGTACGAATTCGATCTCCCCCTGATCGGCACAATGGCGCACCAATGGCTGATGGTGCACCAGCAACTTGGCCGGTTGCGTGAAAGCCAGAACGCGGCATTGGAGAACTGGGTGCACGAGTATCGCGGCCGGCTCGGTATCGCGCTGACGGACTGCATCAGTACGGATTTCTTCCTCAAGGATTTCGACCTGTACTTTGCCAAACTCTATGACGGTCTGCGGCAGGATTCCGGTGACCCGATCGTCTGGGCTGACAAGGTGCTGGGGCGTTATCAGGAACTGGGCGTAGATGCGCGCACCAAGGACCTGATGTTCTCCGATGGCCTCAATTTCGAAAAATGCCTGCCGATCCTGCGCCACGTTCGTGGCAAGGCGAAATTCGGCTTCGGCATGGGCACCAGCCTGGCCTGCGACGTCGACGGCGTCGAACCGCTGAGCATCGTCATGAAACTGGTGCGGGTGCATGGCGAGCCCGTCGTCAAGTTTTCCGACGATCCGATCAAAAACGTTTGTGAAGACGCCTCATTTTTGCGCTACGCCGCTCAAGTGTTCAACGTCGCCCTGGTCAATCCACAGATGGGAGCCTGATATGACTTCGCTTCAGCAAGAGAGCATTGCCCGGGAGCTGGGCATCGACCGTCAACTGCAACAGGGCGGCGAAGCCGCCGAGATTGCTCGCCGCGTCGAGTTTATAAAGCAGGTGCTGCGTGAGTCGGGTTGCAAGTCCCTGGTGCTGGGGATCAGTGGCGGCGTCGACTCCCTCACTGCCGGCCGTCTTTGCCAGTTGGCAGTAGAGCAACTGCGCGATGAAGGCTACACGGCGCGGTTTATTGCGGTCCGGTTGCCGTACAAGGCCCAGGCGGACGAGCGAGACGCCCAAGCGTCCTTGGACTTTATCCGGCCGGACTCGATCACCACCAGCAACATCGCTGCTTGTGTTGACGGGTTGATGGGGCATATCGCTGTCGACGGCTTGCAGCCTTCGGCCGAACTCATCGACTTCGCCAAAGGCAATGCCAAGGCCCGGGCACGGATGCTGGCGCAATATGCCATTGCCAATCTCAGCAACGGGCTGGTGGTTGGCACCGATCATGGGGCAGAGGCAGTGATGGGATTTTTTACCAAGTTCGGCGACGGTGCCTGCGATTTGGCACCGCTGTCCGGATTGACCAAAACCCAGGTGCGATTGTTGGCCGACGCGATGGGTGCCCCCGCTTTCCTGGTGCGCAAGGCACCGACCGCCGATCTGGAAGACCTGGCGCCCGGCAAGTTGGATGAAGTGGCATATGGATGCAGCTACGAGGAAATCGATGCGTACCTGATGGGTGACGCGGTGTCCCCCAAAGCCCGCGAAATTATTGAACGCGCTTACCAGAAAACGGCTCATAAGCGCGCATTGCCACGCGTCCCGGCATCACGTTGAATGAGCCGGGTATTGAAGTGAGTTTTCTGGTCCCGAACGGAGTGGGTCAATGACACAGCCAATCAGCACGCAAGACCGTGTACGCATCAAGAATGTCGAAGTCCTCTCGGACAACTGGTACATCCTGCGCAAGACTACCTACGATTACCTCGGTCGCAACGGCCAATGGCGCGAGCTGACGCGTGAAACCTATGACCGTGGCAACGGTGCGACCATCCTGCTCTACAGCAAGGCCAAGCAAACCGTAGTGCTGACCCGGCAATTCCGCTTCCCGGCGTTCGTCAACGGGCACGACGGCCTGTTGATCGAAACCTGCGCCGGCCTGTTGGACAACGACGACCCGCACACCTGTATCCGCAAGGAAACCCAGGAGGAAACCGGCTATATCGTGCGGGACGTGCGCAAGGTGTTCGAGGCGTTCATGAGCCCAGGGTCGGTGACCGAACGTGTGCATTTTTTCGTCGGTGAGTATTCCGACGAGGACAAACAGCACGAAGGCGGCGGGCTTGAGGCGGAGGGCGAGGAAATCGAGGTGCTGGAGATGCCTCTCGATCAAGCCTTGGGCATGATCGAAACCGGCGAGATCTGCGACGGCAAGACCATCATGTTGCTGCAGTACGCCAAGTTGCATCGGTTGCTGGATTGACCCGGTTGCCCCGCGCGCGCCGAATCGTTCGCGACAGGCGGCGATTTATCCACAAGCGCCACGTTTGCCCGTTGCTGTTCAGCTGGACTGTGCCTCGCTGTCGTCCTGCATATCGTCCAGGTACTCCGGCTGGTCCGTCTGCTCCAGCAGTTCGGTGACGACGCTGAAGTCGCTGATTTCGATCGCGCCTGTGCCATGGCCGAGCAAGTGGAAGGAAAACGCCTTGCGCGGTTGCGGGTTGTCGAAATGGATGTCCATCACCAGCGGTTGATCGGCAGTTACCGTCACGTCGGTGGGCAAGTCCATCGTCACGTCCTGCTCGAACTCCTTGGCCTTGAGGGAAATGTAGGCGGCGTGATCGTTTTCCACGGCGCGAATGGTCAGGCTGACGCGGGTGCGGGTGCCCTTGGGCATTTCCAGGTATTGGGCGCCGATCAGGTTGTCGGTCCAGTCGTTGGAGACCTGGGCGGGAAGGGTGATTTTCTCCGCGCTGCCGAACTGGTAATGCTGGTTCACCGATGAACCCAGCAGCGTCTGGTCCAGGGCCGTAGCCCGGGCGCTGATCAGCCTCGCGCGCTGGCCGCTGTATTGACCCAGGTACGTGGCGCGGTCGGCGATGAAGCCTTCTCTGGCGTAATACCGGCAGCGCTGCTGGAAATCGCATTCGGTAAAGATGCCCTTGCCATCGTGGTAACGCAGCTTGCCGTTGGTGAACGACATGATTTCCCGGCCCGCCGCGTAATCCCTGAACAGAGAGCGGCCGGATAACGAGGTGGGCACCGCGTATCCGAAGTAATCGAGGATCGATGCGCTCAGGTCGACGTGGCCATGGACGCCTTGCCTGATTCGCGGCAACGGCTCCGGCGCCAGCGTCAGGTTGAAGCCCCAGGACGATGCCAGGCGCACATCGTCGATGCCGTGGGATTCGTCCGAGGTAATGACCACCAGGGTATTTTCCAGGATGCCTTGGTGTTCCAGGCTCGTCAGGAAGCTGTCCAGCGCGTCGTCCAGGTAACCGACGGCGGCCTGTTTGGCGGTGTCGTAGCGCTCCAGGTAGTCATCTGGCGCGGAGTACGGCTGGTGCGTGCCCACGGTCAGCAGGGTGAGCATCCAGGGTGTGTCTGCCTGTTGCAGTTGTCCGACGTAGTCCAGCGCGCCTTCGAAAAAGGTCTTGTCGTCCTTGCCCCAGGGAAACTCGAGGTAGGCCGGTCGGGTGAACCACTCCATGCCCAGGGTCGTGTCGAAGCCGATATGCGGCATGATCCGGTCCTTGGCCATGAACCGCAGGCCGGCACCCTGCAGGAAATGAGTCGAGAAGCCGTGCTTGCGCAATTGGGCCGGCAGGCAGGCCTGGTTGCGTTGGCGCTGGTTGAGCATTTCGACGCCCTTGGGCGTGCCGTCGTCGAGCTTGTCGTAGTCACCGCAGAGCATTGCGTACAGGCCGCGGATGGTCTGGTGGCTGTGCAACACGTAGTCGGGCGTGTTCATGCCGCGCTCGGCCCAGGTGCTGAGGCGTGGCATCAGGTTTTCCTGATAACTGCTTTTCAGCGCCTGGCGGTTGGTTTCCAGATAAGCACCGGGAATGCCCTCCAGGGCGATGATCAGCACATTGCGCGCGCTACCCGGCTCGGTGAGCAGTTTCTGCCCATCCAGATCGAGTCGGACAAGCCCTTGCATCGGTGGCGCCTGGTCCGGCGTATCGCCTGCGAGCCATTGTTCGAAGTGCTCCTGGCCGGCGGCGACGCCAGCCGTCATCAGCTGATGAGGCAGGTTGAACAGATTCCACTGGTCTGTCTCGCTGGGTCGCCAGGTTTGCGCCGTGCCGTGGGCCAGGAAAAACACCATGGGGATCGCCCAGGCATGGCGGGGCAAGGGAGGTGCCTGGCGGCTCCGATTGGCCCATCGGCTGGCCAGCCAGAGTGTCAGGCCCGTCAGCAGGATCGCGGCGAGCCAGGGATGCGCAAAGCCACCGCTGGTGGAGTTCTCGACGAATTGCGGATCGACCAGGTATTGAATGTCCGCTGGGGTGGGCATCCTTCCGACGGCATTGACCAATTCGATGCTGGCCAGGGTCAGCGCACACCAGGCCAGCAAAACCGGCAATGCCAGCCACCAGGGGCGTCGATGCAAGAGCACGATCAACAAGCTGCCGATGGCCATGTCCGACAGATAGCCCAGCGGGTCGGACCAGCCGAGCAGGAGGCGCAGGCCCATGGGGACGAAAAGTACGCAGCCGGACAGGGCGACAATAGCCGCGAATGGATGGGTCAGGGCACGGTAAACCATATTCACGAAACAGGCCTTTGTATTAAACCGATCGATCAAACATCACAAAATCCTTGTGGGAGCGAGCTTGCTCGCGATAGCGGCCTATCAGTCAGCCTCAGTATTGACTGGTACACCGCTATCGCGAGCAGGCTCGCTCCCACAGGGTTTTCCTTTCGGTCATGAATCTGTCATGACAATGTGCTCGATGGTACCAAGCGTAGCGGCCCTCCGCGGCTCGATGTCCTGCGCCGGGCTGCGGTTCGCCCGCCTGACCCTCTACAATGGCGGTACGGCGCGGCTTTGAGGCGTAGGCAGAACTTGTATCAGGATTTCTCATCGGGGGACGGATGGACAGGTTTCAGGAAATGCAGGTGTTTGTCGCCGTCGCCCAGGACTGCGGATTTTCAGCGGCTGCCCGGCGCCTGGGCTTGTCGGCGGCGAGCGTGACACGCGCCGTGGCGGCGCTGGAACAGCGTATCGGTACGCCGCTGCTGGTTCGTACCACCCGCAACGTTTACCTGAGCGAAGCGGGCCAGCGCTTTCTCGAGGACTGTCGGCGGATCCTCGGCGATTTGCAGGAAGCCGAGGATTCGGCGGCCGGCAGCCACGCCCAGCCCCGCGGACAACTGACGATTACCGCGCCCGTGCTGTTCGGTCAGTTGTACGTCATGCCGGTGCTGGTGGATTACCTGGGGCGATTCTCCGAAGTCTGCGTCAACGCCTTGCTACTGGATCGCACCGTCAGCATGGTCGAGGAGGGCATTGATGTTGCGGTGCGCATCGGCGAGTTGCCCGACAGCAGCCTGCATGCCGTGCGTGTCGGCGAGGTGCGGCGGGTGGTGTGCGGTTCTCCGGAGTTCTTCGACCAGCATGGCCGACCCGAGCATCCGCAGGATCTGGAGCGGATGCCCGTGGTGTCTTCGTCAGCCATCGGCCAGGTCAGGAACTGGACGTTCATCGAGGCCGGTCAGCCGTTGTCGGTCCGGCCCACGCCCCGGCTCGTGGTCACGGCCAACCAGGCTGCCATCGGTGCGGCGTGCCAGGGGTTGGGAATGACCCGGGTCCTGTCCTATCAGGTTGCGAACAATATCGCGGCCGGCGAGCTGGAAATCGTCCTGGCCGCTTTCGAGCTGCCGCCATTGCCAATCCACGTGGTGTATCAGGGCGGGCGCAATGCGCCGGCGCGGGTTCGCAGTTTTGTCGACTTCATGGTGAGTGCGATACGAGAACATCCAGCCTTGAAGAACTGACACATTGTTTCGCCTGCAGAAATAATGGATTGCGTTTGAAGGTGATTCCATAGCTCCGTGCTTGAGCAGAAGATGACTCCATCGACGCCGCAAACCGATGGCGTCATTCTCGGCGGAGTCGACCATGAACCCTATCAAGCTCTATCACTTCCCACTGTCCGGCCATGCGCACCGTGTCCAGCTGATGCTTTCCTTGCTTGAGTTGCCGGTCGAGGTCAATTTTGTCGACCTGGCCAAGGGCGCGCACAAACAAGCGGATTTCCTCGCGATCAACCCGTTCGGCCAAGTACCGGTGATCGATGATAACGGTGTGGTACTGGCCGACTCCAACGCCATTCTGGTGTACCTGGCAAACAAGTACGGCGAGGGCCGCTGGCTGCCAACGGACCCGGTCGGCGCCGCTCGCGTCCAGCGCTGGTTGTCGGTAGCGGCCGGGCCATTGCATGCCGGGCCGGCCACCGCGCGCCTGATCACCGTGTTCGGTGCTTCTCATAACGCCGAGGATGTGATCGCGCGCTCCCACAACCTGCTCAAGGTCATCGACCAGGAACTGAGCAACAGCGCCTATCTGGTCGGTGAAACTCCGACCGTCGCCGACATCGCAGGCTACAGCTATATCGCCCATGCGCCAGAAGGCAACGTTTCGCTGCAGGACTACGCCCATGTGCGCGCGTGGCTGGCGCGGATCGAAGCCTTGCCTGGGTTCGTGGGGATGCCGCGTACCATTGTCGGCTTGCAAAAAGAGGCCTGAGCAACAGGCACAAAGTGGCGAGCGTGCAGTTGCGCTCGCCACTTGTTTCTGTGGAGCCTCGGAAACGTTAATCTGCCAGCCTTTTCCCGGTGTGGCTGCGCTTCATGACTTTTATCCACAGGCTGACGCTGACCTTCGCCGCGTTGTTTTTGAGCGGCTGCGACCAGCCCCCTCCGCCTGCCCTCGATCAGCAACTTTATATCTGGCAACGCCAGTGGACGCCGGCCCACGAACTGGCGCTGAGCCAGAGCCGTGCGGACTTTTCCAGCCTGCGGGTGCTGGCGCTGCAAGCCTTTCCGGGCGCCGGCTGGAGCCACGCGCGGATCGATCCGGCATTGCTCAAGGCTGACGGTCGGCCGTTGATCGCGGTGATTCGCCTGGATGGCCAGCTCAAATCCCTCGATCAGGACGAAATAATCTCGCGGATCCAGCAAGTGCTGGCCGACTGGCGAGCCCTGGGCCTGGCGCCGATGGGCATCGAGATCGACCACGACGCCGGTAACGCACGGCTGCCAGCCTATCGGGATTTTCTTGTCCGCTTGCGGCAGGCTTTGCCGGCCGCCTTGCAGCTCAGCATCACCGCACTGCCGGCCTGGCTCGACAGCCCCGAGTTGCCCGGTCTGTTAAAGGTTGTGGACAGCAGCGTCCTGCAGGTACACGCGGTCAGCGATCCGCGTCAGGGGCTGTTCGATCCCAGCCAGGCTCAACGTTGGGCCGAACGCTGGGGCGACCTCACCACACGACCGTTCTACCTGGCCCTGCCGGCCTATGGCGTGGCGCTGCTGACCGAAGAAAACGGCGCACCGATGGTGGAGAGCGAAGTGCCCATCGACCGTGGCGGCGAGCGCCGGGAGCTGTTCGCCGATCCACAACAAGTGGCCGGGCTTGTCGCGCACCTGCGCGCCGAGCCGCCAGAGCATCTGGCCGGATTGATCTGGTTTCGCCTGCCGCTGGCGGGGGACCGGCGCGCCTGGAGCCTGGCCACTCTTGGCGCGGTGGCGCGTGGTGATCGCCTGGACAGTCAACTGGCCCTGCACCTGCAAGAGCAGGGCGGGCTCTATGACATCCGGCTGGTGAACCAGGGCAATCTCGACAGCGCCTGGCCGCAGCGGCTGACACTCGCCGTGGGCGGGTGTGATGGCGTCGATGCCTTGGCTGGTTATACGTTGCAACAAACCCCCGGACTGCTTACCTTCACCCGCATCCAGGAAGGCCGCTTGGCTGCCGGCGCCCAACGGGCGATCGGCTGGGCGCGCTGTACAAAAATCGACCAAGGAGGAATGAATGTCTACCCGTAAGTGGCCTCGTCGCCTGCTGTGCCTGAGCCTCGGTTTACCGCTGTGCCAGGCATTGGCCTGCGGGCCGGATTTTCCGATGCGCCTGCTGGATAACCGGGCCCAGTCTCTGGCGGAGCTGCCCGAGGGCAGCTTTCGCTTCGAGGTCAGTCGTCTTGGTCAGGCCATCGCCGGATTGAAGCCGGCTACGGAGGCGACACGCAACCCTGACTACAGCTACGACGATGTGTCTTCCTACGTGGAGCAACGCAACAAGGCCGAACAGCTTGGCCTGACGCCACCGCAGCAAGCCGTTGTGGAGCGCTTGCGGGCAATCGGCGATATCGAGCAGGTCGCCGCCGAAGCGGCCAATCTCCCCGCCGAGCTGCGGCTGTACGCAATCGGAGCGGCAGCGTTCAACGCCGGCGATCATCTGCGCGCAGCCGAATCGTTCCAACAACTGCTGGCGCTGCCGGCTGACGAGCGTCGGTTGCGCAGTACCTGGGCGGCGTACTCCCTGGGGCGGGCGCTGTTCGCCATGAGCACCGAGGCTGGCCGTGGCGAACCGGCTGCCTTGCGGGATCAGGCGCGGCAGGCGTTTCGCCAGGCTCGCGAATTGACTATCGCCGGCTTCAGCGACCCGCTGGAGCTGGGCGTCGCCAGTCTGGGCGAAGAAGCCAGGGTGGCCTACACCGCCGATGACTGGGACAGTGCCATTGGACTGTATGCGACCCAGAATCTGCAGGGCTCCCCGGTCGGCTACAGTTCGCTGCTGCAGTTGGCGGGCGGCCTCAGCGTCGAGTCGGAGGAGCGTTTGGGCGAATTGCTCAAGGCCAAGGCCGTGCAGCGCCTGGTGACTGCTTATCTGCTCAGCCGCGTCGGCTGGTGGGACGGCGAAGAGCCCTCCGGCGAGAAAACCCTTCTCAAGCTGTTGCAAGCCAGCGCCCAGGGCAACCTCGATGATGCCGACCGCCTGGCGGCAGTGAGTTATCAACACGCTGACTACGACAGCGCGAAAGCCTTTGCACAAAAGGCCGGCGACAGCGGACTGGCGTGGTGGGTAAGGGCCAAGCTCGCGCTGCGCGAAGGCGATAAATCCGCTGCGGCCGCCGCCTATGCCAAGGCCGCCCAGGCCTTTCCGAAGGACGAATCCTGGGGCGACCGCCGTACGCCGGATTGGGACTACGAGACGGTACAACCCAAGTGCCGGGTCGAAGGCGAAAGCGCGATCCTGGCCTTGCAGAGAGGCGACTACCTGCAGGCTTTCGACCAGCTTTATCGCGGCCAGAACAACTATTGGTACGACGCCGCGACGGTCGCCGAGCGTGTACTGACCGTGGAGGAGCTCAAGCAGTACGTTGACGCCCAGGTCCCGGCACCGCCGCCGTTGAGCCAGGAAGATCGAGACAACTACGTGCAGTTGTCGGTGGCGGCGAACCTGCGCAACCTGCTGGGGCGTCGTTTGCTGCGCGAAGGACGCTACGACGAGGCGCCGGCTTATTTCGACCATCCCGAGCTGCAGGACAAGGCCCGTACCTATGGGCAGTTGCGCCAGGATGCGGAATCCAAATGGTGGCCGACCAGCCGGGCCGAGGCGTATTTCAAGGCGTCGGTGATCGCGCGCAGATCAGGAATGCAGTTGCTGGGCTACGAAATGGCGCCGGATTACGCCAGCCTGGACGGCAACTACAGTTTTGAGCCGGTGGAGCTGAAGGTCGGGCCGCTGGTGGCCGACGGCGAGGTCCAGCGCCAGCAGGCCAGCGCCGCTCAACCGGACATGCGTTACCATTACCGTTTTGTCGCCACGGCGCTGGCCAGTCAGGCCGCCGATCATCTGCCGCACACCAGCCAGGCGTTTGCCGCGGTGCTGTGCAGGGCGGTGGGGTACAACTCAAGCCTCGAAGAACAAAGCGCGCTGTATCAGCGTTACGTGAAGGACGGCCCCTACGTGGAATGGGCCTGGGATTTCGGTCGTCAGTGCGAGGAACCGGCATTCGACCAGGCGGACAAGCGCTATGTCACTCAGGCCCTGACGCCGATTCGCTCGGCGCTGCGGCCGTTCAAGACAGGGTTGGAGGTGGGTGGCGCGGTGCTGGTGGTGGCCGTGGTGCTGGCCCTGATCAGTCGGCGCAAGCGCAAGGCTCGCATGGCCGCGAGCTGACAATGGGTCTGGATGTGGCGAGGGAGCTTGCTCCCTCGCCACAGATGTTCCATTCAGCCGGGTGACTACATCTGTGTCGCCATTCCCTCCACGTTCATCGCTGCTTGGCGCAACGCCTCCGAGCGAGTGGGGTGGGGGTGGCAGATCAGGGCGATGTCCTCGGCCGAGGCACCGAATTCCATCGCTACGCAGTACTCCCCGATCATCTCGCTGACGCTCGGGCCTACCAAGTGCACGCCGAGAATTTCGTCGGTGCGCTCGTCGGCCAATACCTTGGCGAACCCCTCGGTTTCATGATTGATCTTTGCCCGGCTGTTGGCGCTGAACGGAAATTTCCCGACCTTGTAGGCGCGGCCTTCGGCCTTGAGCTGTTCTTCGGTCCTGCCGACGCTGGCCAATTCAGGACGGGTATAGATGACATTGGGGATCAAGTCGTAATTGACCTCGCCAGCCTTGCCAACAATCTGTTCGATGCAGGCCATGGCCTCGTCTTCAGCCTTGTGCGCAAGCATCGGCCCGGACGTCACGTCGCCGATCACCCAGAAGCCGGGCGCTTCGGTGCGGTGGCGCTGGTTGGCGAGCAGGCCGCGTTGGTCGGTCGTCAATCCTGCATTTTCCAGCCCCAGGCCCTGGGTATAAGGCCGACGGCCGATGGCAACCAGTACGTAGTCGGCGTCCAGGCTTTGCGCCTCGCCTCCGGCCGCGGGTTCAATTTGCAGTTGCACGCCGCTTGCCGAGGAAACGGCGCGGGTCACCTTGGCGCTCAGCTTGAACTGGATGCCCTGCTTGGCCAGGGCCCGCTGCAGGGTTTTGCCGGCTTCGCCGTCGACGCCTGGGCAAATGCGATCGAGGTATTCCACGACGGTGACTTCGGCACCCAAGCGCCGCCAGACTGAACCGAGTTCAAGGCCGATGACGCCAGCGCCGATCACCACCAGGTGCCGAGGCACTTCGCTCAGGGACAACGCACCGGTGGAATCGAGAATGCGCTGGTTATCGATGTCGACCCCCGGCAGTGGCGTCGGCTCGGAGCCGGTGGCGATGACGATATCCTTGGCACTCAGTTCGGTCTTGCCACCGTCCTCACCGGTGACGGTCACTTTGCCCGGGCCGTCGATGTGGCCCCAGCCCTTGATCCAGTCAACCTTGTTTTTGCGAAACAGAAACTCGATGCCCTTGGTCAGGCCCGCGACGCTTTCATCCTTTTGTTTCATCATTTGCGCGAGGTCGAGGGTAGGGCTGACGTTGATCCCCAGTTGGGCGAATTCCGCGCCCTTGGCCGCTTCGTACAGTTCGGAGGCGTGCAGCAACGCCTTGGAAGGCATGCAACCGACGTTCAGGCAAGTCCCGCCGAGGGTCGCGCGGCCTTCCACGCAGGCCGCCTTCAACCCCAACTGTCCGGCCCGGATCGCTGCGTTATAACCGCCGGGGCCGCCGCCCAGAATGATCACGTCGTAATTGCTCATTACGGTTTCCCTCATGCCTGGAAAAATTATAACCATAATATGAGTGTTCTCGCGGATAACGGTCAAGGCTTAAGTCAAGCGTCCGCCGCAGGGTTTGCCATGAAGAATTCAAAACGGAAATTTCACAGCGTTGGTTATAAGGTAACGACATGTAACGGAGCGATGCGGTGCCGTAGGCTTCGCGTGTCCGGTTCTCGAATGCCACAAGCACTGGAGTGACATGCAAGTCGATCTGGAAATAGACGGGGCACACGTGGCCGACTGGCCGCGCTTCCAGCGCGCTGCATTCCATGGGCTGCGCTTGAAGCGGATCGCGCTAGTACTGGGCGGCCTCGCGGGGCTGGGGCTGGTGTCGGCGTTTTTCATCGGGCTTTTTTCGCCACAATCGATATGGCCGGCGTTGCTGGTGAGCCAAGGCGCGGCGTTATCGGTGCTGGTGGCCGGATTGCAATCGGCCTGGTGGATCACGCAATGGCGTAGCAAGGCCTTGCTTCCGGTTGTGGATATCCTGCCTGGCGAAGATGAGCCTGTTGATAACTCGGGTTGGTACGAGCGCCTGCTTGAGCGGATCAGCGCGCGCTGGATCGGTCTGCTGCAGCAAATCGGCGGGCCGCTCCTGTGGCTTGCCGGCTGGGCGCTGCTGTCGTTGCTGGTTCTGGAGCAAACCTGGGACTTGGCGTTGCCTGCCGCTTCGCTCGGCGTGGCGGCCAGCGTCGGCGCGGTGCTTTCGTTGGTGCTGGCGTTCGGGTTGCTGGCGTTCGAGCGCCAACTGGCTCAACAGTCGCCGATCGAATGGCCCGAAGCGGCGGCGCTGGCGCAGCTGACACGGGTGCCGATCATCGTGCTGGTACTGGCTGCCGTGTGTCTGCTCTTCGCCGGGGATGCGTCCGTCTGGCCGGTACGCCTGGCGGTGCTGATCGGTTTGTTGCCGGGCCTGGTGGCGGCGGAGTTGATGCTACGCGCGCTGCTGGCGTTGTTCAGCCCGCGCCGGAACACCTTGGAACCGACACTGCTGGGTCGCAGTGTGATCGCCGATCTGCTGCGCTGGCCGCCGCGACCACTGTTGGCCTTGCAGCATGAATTGCACAATCGTTTTGGCATCGACCTGCGCCAGATCTGGGCGTTCAGCTACATGCGCCGGGCCTTTTTACCGGTGCTGGCATTGGTGGCGATGGTGGGGTGGCTGCTGACCGGCGTGCATGAGGTGCCGCTGCAAGGACGCGGCATCTATGAACGTTTCGGCAAGCCGGTGCAGGTCTTTGGCCCTGGTCTCCATGCAGGGTTGCCGTGGCCGTGGGGCAGGGTATTGAGCGTCGAGAACGGTGTCGTCCACGAGTTGGCGACCAGCGTCGGCGACGGCAAGACGGCCTCGGTCGCGGAACCGGCAGAGGGACCGGCTCCGGCTATCGCCAATCGGTTGTGGGATGCCAGCCATGTGAATGACAAATCCCAGGTCATCGCCAGCCGTCGCGCGGATCAGCAGAGCTTCCAGATCGTCAACATGGACGTACGCTTCGTCTATCGCATCGGCCTGACGGATGCAGCGGCGCTGGCGGCGACGTACCACAGTGCTGATGTGCCGACGCTGATTCGCAGCACGGCCAGCCGCGTCCTGGTGCATGAATTTGCCTCGCGCACGCTGGATGGCTTGCTGGGTGCGGACCGTGTCAGCCTGGCGGAGGAAATCGGTCGCACCGTACAGGCCGATCTGCAATCGCTCGACAGCGGCGTGGAGGTTCTTGCGACAGTGGTCGAGGCGATCCATCCCCCGGCTGGCGCAGCCAATGCCTACCACGGTGTACAAGCGGCGCAGATCGGTGCCCAGGCGTTGATCGCCCGTGAGCGCGGCGCCGCTGCGCAGCAGGTCAACCAGGCGCAACTGCAAGCCAGCACTGCCAACGATCAGGCCCAAGCCACGGCGCGTGAAATCAACGCCACTGCCCAAGCCGCCGACCTGCGCTTTCGCGCCGAACGCCAGGCCTACGCGACGGCTGGCCATGCCTTCGTGCTGGAGCAATACCTCGGTCAACTGAGCCAGGGCCTCGGCAGCGCCAGCTTGCTGATCCTTGACCATCGCCTGGGCGGCAACGGCAACGCACCGACCATTGACCTGCGCACCTTCACGCTGCCGGCGGATCCCGCATCGCCAAACCAACCTGTCCAGCCAGGAGCTGCCCATTGAGCCAGTCCTCTTCCCATGGTCATCACGACCATGCCGGTCACGATCACGGTCATGCCGGACACCATCACGGGCATCACCATCATCATGGCGATCCGCAGCAAGCCGGCCCGTTTCCGTGGCGGCGGATGGGCTGGGCCGCGCTGCTGGTGGCGTTTGCCGTTGCGGCGGCCAGCCTGGTACAGGTGCGTTCGGGGGAGGCCACTGTCATTACCCGCTTCGGCAACCCGGCGCGGGTACTTTTGCAACCCGGCCTGGGCTGGCGCTGGCCGGCACCTTTCGAGGCGGCGATCCCGGTAGACCTCAGGCTGCGCACCACCTCCAGCGGATTGCAGGACGTCGGCACACGCGACGGTCTGCGGATCATCGTCCAGGCCTATGTGGCGTGGCAGGTCCAGGGTGACCCGGACCATGTGCAGCGCTTCATGCGCGCCGTGCAGAACCAGCCGGACGAAGCTGCGCGGCAGATTCGCACCTTCGTCGGCTCGGCACTGGAAACAACGGCGGCCAGTTTTGATTTGGCAAACCTGGTCAATACCGACGCCAGTCAGGTGCATATTGCCGATTTCGAAGCCCAGTTGCGTCAGCAGATCGAGCAACAATTGCTCGCCACTTATGGCGTGCGGGTTTTGCAGGTGGGTATCGAACGCCTGACGCTGCCCTCGGTGACGCTCACCGCGACCGTGGACCGCATGCGTGCCGAACGTGAAACCATCGCCACGGAGCGCACAGCCATCGGCAAGCGCGAAGCGGCGCAGATTCGCTCGGCGGCCGAACGCGATGCGCGAATCATGCAGGCTGATGCCACGGTTAAAGCAGCGGGGATCGAAGCGCAGTCCCGCGTCGAAGCAGCTGAAATCTACGGCAAGGCCTATGCCGGTTCGCCGCAGCTTTATAATTTGCTGCGCTCGCTGGACACCTTGAACACCATTGTCGGCCCCGGCACCAAACTGATCTTGCGCACTGACGCGGCACCGTTTCGCGTTCTGGTGGACGGTCCACCCGCTCTGGAGCCTAAAGGTGGAACACAACCATGAGCGTGGTTCCACGTGGAACAAATGAGTTATCCAGCCCGTGGATTCAGGCCGGGCGTCTGGCGTTCCTCGCGCTCTATGCTGTGACTGTCCTGGCGGCGTTGGCCTGGATATTTTCCAATGTGCGGCAAATTGATCCGCAGAGCCGGGCGGTGGTTTTACACTTTGGTGCGCTGGATAGAATCCACAATGCCGGTTTGTTATTGGCGTGGCCGAGTCCCGTGGAACAAGTGATTTTGCTTCCGGCGGCAGACCGGGTGCTGGAGCGCCGGGTGGAAAGTCTGCTGCGTTCGGATGCGGCCTTGCAGGCTGATCGCGTCGCCAGTTTCGCCACGCCGGTCAGCGACGAACTCGCGGGCTCCGGTTATCTGTTGACCGGCGATGCGGGCGTGGTGCAACTGGATGTGCGGCTCTTTTACAAGGTCATCGAGCCTTATGCGTTTGTCCTCCAAGGCGAACATGTATTGCCGGCGTTGGACCGGTTGGCGACGAGAAGTGCCGTGGCGCTTGCCGCGGCGCGAGACCTGGACACCATTCTGGTGGCCCGCCCCGAACTGATGGGCAGCGATACCCAGGCCGCGGAGCGCCGTGAACGCTTGCGTGGCGACCTGGTGCAGGGCATCAATCGGCGCCTGGCTGACCTGACCGCGACGGGGCAGGGCTTGGGGATCGAAGTGGTGCGGGTCGACGTGCAATCGAGCCTGCCGGGGCCGGCGGTGAGCGCATTCAATGCGGTGCTGACGGCTAGCCAGCAGGCCGACAAAGCGGTCGCCAACGCCCGAACCGAGGCGGAGAAGCAGACCCAGGCTGCCCGCGAGGAAGCCGACCGTGCGTTACAAGTCGCCCATGCCCAGGCCAGCGAACGGCTTGCCAAGGCATCGACCGACACAGCCTCGGTGTCGGGCCTGGCGAAAACCCAGGACAACGATCCGCAGATGCTGCTGCGTCTGTACCGCGAACGCATGCCCGGGATTCTTGGTCGGGCTGGTTCCGTCACCACGGTCGACCCGAAAGACGATTCTCGTCTGATCATCCAGGGAGGCGGGCAATGACCGCGCAGAGTATCAACATGCCGATGCTGTCCACCGCCGAGCAACGCGCGGCCGCTCGGCAACTGACCCTGGCGATGCTCGCCCTCGGCTTGCTTGCCCTGGGCCTGGCCTGGCGCGTCTGGTTGCCAGAGCAGGGTACCGTCAGCCAACTGCTGTTGGGGTTCGCCTCGCTGTTGGTGGCGGTGCCGGTGATGCGCTCGGCCTGGTACAGCCTGCGTCATCCAAGCCTGCATGGGATTACCGATCAGTTGATCGCCCTGGCGATGCTGGGGGCTTGGGCTACCGGCGACCTGCTGACGGCAGCGCTGTTGCCGATCATCATGATTTTCGGCCATGTGCTGGAAGAGCGCAGCGTCATCGGTTCCCAGGAAGCGATCGATGCCCTTCGCCAATTGACCCGCAGCCAGGGCCGCAAAGTGCAGGCTGATGGCTCGATCATCGAAGTGGACAACGCTACGTTGCGACCCGGCGATGTGGTGGAGGTCCGCGCCGGCGACCGGGTGCCCGCCGATGGTCGGGTGCTGTCCGGCCAAGCGAGCCTCGACACCGCGCCCATTACGGGTGAGTCGGTGCCATTGGAGGCGGTGGCGGGCGTTGACGTCTTTGGCGGCGCGATCAACCTCGACGGTCTGTTGCGCCTGGAGGTGACCCGCACCGGCGATGAATCGACGCTGGGCAAAGTCATTGCGCTGATGCAGAACGCCGAGCGCTCGAAACCGCCGATCACCCGCTTGCTGGAACGCTACGCGGGAAGTTATCTGGTGCTGGTGTTGTTGCTGGCGGCGGTTACCTGGTTTGTCACCAATGACGCCCAGGCAATGTTGGCGGTGCTGGTGGCAGCGTGTCCCTGCGCCCTGGTGCTGTCAGCCCCGGCGACGGCCATCGCCGGGATTGCGGTGGCGGCGCGCCACGGCATCCTGATCCGCAGCTCGGCTTTTCTCGAGGAGCTGGCGGACCTCACCTCGTTGGTCATCGACAAGACCGGGACCCTGACCTACGGCACCCTGCGTCTGCAATCGATCGAAAGTACCGAGGACGATCCTGCCGCATTGCTGCCACTGGCAGCGAGCCTCGGATCGGCCAGCAGTCATCCGGTCAGTCGTGCCTTGGCGGGGCTGGTGGCAGCGCAAAATTATCTGCCGCTGACTGATATTCACGAACGCCAGGGGCTCGGGGTAGTCGCCATGACAGGGCAGGGGGAGGCCGCCCTTGGCCGACCCGAATTGTTTGCCCGGTTGGGCATCGAGACACCGACGGTTCCCAGTCATGACGGCCCGATCGCCGGCCTGGCACTGGACGGGCAGTTTCGCGCCTGGCTGCTGCTGGCCGACAGCGTCAAGCCGGAAGCGCGGGTGGCCATGACCGAACTGCGGACGCTGGGGCTGGGTCGCCAGTTATTGCTCACGGGGGATCGTCAGAGTGTAGCCGCCGCGCTGGCGCACGATGTCGGTATCAGCGAGCTGCAGGCACAGGCGCTGCCGGAGGACAAGCTTGACCGGGTCATGGTCGAAATCGACCAGGGTTTCCGTCCGATGGTGGTGGGTGACGGGATCAACGATTCGCTGGCGCTGAAAGCCGGTGTGGTGGGCGTGGCGATGGGCGCGGGCGGTGCCGATATCGCCCTGGCGTCGGCGGATATCGTGTTGATCGGCAGTGATCTGCGACGTCTCGGAACTTGCGTGCGGTTGAGTCGCCAGTGTCGACGCACGTTGCAGGTCAACGTGATCATTGGCCTGGGCTGGACGCTGGCCATCGTCGCTTTCGCTGCGTTCGGCTGGCTCGGAGCAGCGGGGGCGATGATCGCCGCGCTGCTGCATAACCTGAGCACATTGCTGGTGCTGGGCAATGCGGGACGACTGCTACGGTTTCACGAGCCATTGGCAAAGATCCAGTCGGATAGCCGCTGACGACCCTCGAGCGAACTGTCGCCCGCACCCGCAGTCTCTAGCGAGAGGGCCCACCAATCCAGGCAGTCGCCGCTCAGGCGGTAGATGGAAGACGATAGAAAAAGGCTATAAATTCGATAGCCTGCTATTTTTCCACGATGGTCTACCCTCATTTCAGACGTCTGAAACAATCTGAAACATGGGGAGGTTATTACATGCTGGCTCAACTTCCACCGGCCTTACAGAATTTGCACCTACCGCTTCGGTTGCGGCTCTGGGACGGCCATGAATTCACGCTGGGTGCCGATCCCAGCGTCACGATTGTGGTAAAGGACCCACAAATGGTTGCGCAATTCACCCATCCCAGCCTGGATGCCCTGGGAGCGGCGTTTGTCGAAGGCAAACTCGAACTGGAGGGCTCGATCAACGAAGTCATCCGGGTGTGTGACGAGCTGAGCCAGGCTCTGGTGGACGAAGACGAGAGCCATCTACCGGTGCGTGCGGTGCACGACAAGGAAACCGACGCCAAGGCCATCTCCTATCATTACGATCTGTCCAACGCGTTTTATCAGCTCTGGCTCGACAGCGACATGGTGTATTCCTGTGCGTATTTCGAGACCGGCAGTGAAACCCTCGAGCAAGCGCAACAAGCCAAATTCCGCCACCTGTGCCGCAAGCTACGCCTGCAACCCGGCGATTACCTGCTGGACGTCGGATGCGGCTGGGGTGGGCTCGCGCGCTTTGCCGCACGGGAATTCGGCGCCAAGGTCTTCGGCATTACCCTGAGCAAGGCGCAGCTTGCGTTGGCGCGGGAGCGGGTAAAGGCCGAAGGCCTGGAGGACCAGGTAGAGCTCCAGCTTCTGGACTACCGTGACCTGCCCCAGGATGGCCGATTCGACAAAGTGGTCAGCGTCGGCATGTTCGAACACGTCGGGCATGCCAACCTGGCACAGTACTGCAAGACGCTGTACGGCGCGGTCCGTGAGGGCGGGCTGGTGATGAATCACGGGATTACCGCCAAGCACACCGACGGGCGTCCGGTAGGTCGCGGCGCGGGTGAATTTATCGAGAAGTATGTATTCCCGAACGGTGAGTTGCCTCATCTGTCGATGATTTCCGCCGAGATCAGCGAAGCGGGGCTGGAAATTGTCGATGTGGAAAGCCTGCGCATGCATTACGCGCGCACTCTCGACCATTGGAGCGAGCGCCTGGAGGACAACCTCGAAGCCGCTTCCAGGGAAGTGCCGGAACAGGCACTGCGGATCTGGCGTCTTTACCTGGCCGGCTGCGCCTATGCGTTCGCCAAGGGCTGGATAAACCTGCATCAGATCCTCGCGGTGAAGGCCCACGCCGATGGTAGCCATGAGCTGCCCTGGACCCGCGACGACATCTACACGCCTTAAAGAATCGGCGAAATCAGCCGGGCGATCCGCATCCCGACCTTCTGCAGGCGGTGGGTTTCCCGGCTTTCCCGTTTGGCCACTTCGTGGGCCTGGGCGAAGTCCTTTTCGAGCATCTGCTCGACCTCGCTGGCAAAGGCCATGTCGACGGTCAGCAGCATGACTTCGAAATTCAGCCGGAACGAACGGTTGTCCAGGTTCGCGCTGCCGATGGCGCTGATTTCCCGGTCGATCAGTACCACTTTCTGGTGCAAGAAACCCGGCTCATAACGAAACACCCGCACGCCGGCGCGCACCGCTTCGAACGCATAAAGACTGGACGCGGCGTAGACGATCCGGTGATCCGGTCGCGATGGCAACAGGATGCGCACGTCCACGCCGCGCAGCACGGCCAGGCGCAAAGCCGCGAATACCGCTTCGTCGGGAATGAAATACGGCGTGGTTATCCAGATGCGTTCGTTTGCAGCGTGAATGGCTTCGACGAAGAACAGCGAGCAGGTTTCGTAGGCATCGGCCGGACCGCTGGCCAGCAGTTGGCAGAGCACGCCGTCGTCCGGATAGGTGTCCGGCAGGATCAGCGGCGGCAGGGAACGCGCCGCCCAGAACCAATCCTCGGCGAAGGACTCCTGCATGCTCGCTACCACTGGGCCGCGTACCTCTACATGGGTGTCGCGCCACGGTGCCAGGGGTGGTTTTTCCCCCAGATATTCATCGCCCACGTTGTGCCCGCCAACGAACCCCAGGACGCCGTCCACGGCGACAATCTTGCGGTGGTTGCGAAAGTTGACCTGGAACCGGTTGAGCCAACCGCTGCGAGTGGCAAACGCTTTGACGTGAACGCCACCGTCGCGCAAGGCCTGGACATAACGATGGGGCAGGGAATGGCTACCGATACGGTCGTACAGCAGGTAGACCGCCACACCTTCAGCGGCTTTCTTCAGCAGCAACGCGTGCAAGCGCTGACCGAGCCGGTCGTCGTGGATGATGAAAAACTGCACCAGAACCGCTTCGCGAGCGCTCTCGATGGCCTGGAAAATCGCTTCGAACGTAGCGGGGCCATCAACCAGCAGACGCACCTGATTGTTTGCCAGACACGGCGTGCGTCCCAACTTCGGCATGGCCCGTAACGAGGCGTAGGCCTGGGACGCGCGAGCGGCCAGCGCTTCTTCGACCCATGGGCGCCAGTTGAGCTCGGAGATCGCCTTGCGCATTTCCTCGTTGGCTTGTCGACGTGCCTTGATGTAGCCGTCGAAGGTGCTGCGGCCGAAGACCAGGTAAGGAATCAATGTCAGGTAGGGGATGAATACCAGCGACAGGGCCCAGGCAATCGAGCCCTGGGCGGTACGCACCGTCAGCACTGCATGGACGGCGGCGATGGAGCCGAGGGTATGGAGCAGCGCGATCAGGTAACCGAAAACATGCGGGCCAAAAAAATCCATGGGGCTGCCTTGCTCCTGACATTTCAATGCTTAACAGACCATGTTCCAAGGCGAATGTCGCTATTTAATTCACTCGGCGCGGGTCTGAACCGAAGCCTGAAGGCGGCGTCTAACGGCCACTTGTCTTCTGGAGTTTGCGCAATGAATGTTCGTCTGCTGGGTTTGGCCTTGGCCGTTGGCTTGTCGGTTCCTGTGGCGGCTCAGGCGCAAATGCTTCAACCAGGCTTGTGGGAATTGACGACCAGCAACATGAAAGTCGACAACCAGAACCTGCCGGACCTGCAATTGATCCTGGGTCAACTGCAGAACCAGATGACGCCTGAACAGCGGGCAATGCTCGAAAAGCAGGGCATCACCATGGGGGGCAAGGGGATCCGGGTGTGCCTGACTCCGGCACAGGTGCAGACCAATGACATCCCGCTGCAGGATCCGCAATCAGGCTGCAAGCAGCAGATCACCGAGCGTACCGGCAACCAGTGGAAATTCCGCTTCAGTTGCCCGAAAGCCCAGGGCAACGGTGTCGCGACATTCCAGAGCGATCGCGAATTCACCACCAAGGTCAATGGCACATTCAACGCCACGGGTATCCAGCAGAACGGCAGCCTGGACACCCGCGCCGTATGGCTGGGGCAGGATTGCGGGACCGTCAAGCCGAGGGCTTGATCAGCGGCCTGTTATCAGGGCCGGCCCAGTGCCTCGTAGAGTGTGTTGAGGTTGTATTCGAAGAGACCGGTAAAGGTGCTGGCCGGTCCGCTGGCGGCGAGGGCATCGGAGTACAGCGTGCCACCGATGTGCGCGCCGCTTTCGTCGGCGATCTGCTTGAGCAGGCGCGCGTCCTTGATGTTTTCCATGAACACGGCTTTGACTTTCGCCTGACGAATCTGGGTGATCAACGCAGCGACTTCCGCTGCTGACGGTTCACGCTCGGTAGACAACCCTTGCGGCGCCAAAAACTCGATACCATAAGCCTGGCCCAGGTAACCGAACGCATCGTGGGACGTGACGATCTTGCGATTGCCCGGTGGCAACGCAGCGAACTTCGCCTTGGCTTCGGCGAGTAGTGCATAAATCTTCTTCAGGTACGCCTGGCTGTTACGTTCGTAGTCGGCCTTGTTCGCCGGGTCGGCCGCCTCCAGTGCCTTGGTAATGTTGCCGACATAAAGCACGGCGTTGGCGAGGTTATGCCAGGCGTGCGGGTCGGGGATGGTCTCGCCATCTTCTTCCAGCGAGCGTGGAATCACGCCACGGCTGGCACTGATGACCGGGGCACCGGTTTCGGTGCTGGTCACCAGGCGATCCAGCCACGGCTCGAAGCCCAACCCATTCTTGATGATCAGTTTCGCCCCGAGCAATGCCTTGGCGTCGTCCGGCGTGGGTTCATAGGTATGTGCGTCAGCGTCCGGCCCCACCATGTTGGTGATCTGGACATGCTCGCCGCCGACTTGTCGGGTCATGTCGGCAAGGATGCTGAAGCTGGTCACCACGCTGAGTTTTTCAGCAGCAGACAGGGACATGGACAGCATCAAGCTGAATATCAGGAGCAGGGCGCGCATCAGGTAACACCTCATTGGGATGTGAGCAGGGGCGGGCGGCGCAGCAAGCCGTGCACCGGACCGAATACCACGGACAACAGATATGACGCGCCCGCCACCAGGACGATGGCCGGCCCGCTGGGTAGCGAAAAATAGAAGGACAACAGCAGGCCCAGCCACACCGAGAGACAACCGAGCAATGCAGCGACCAGCATCAACATCGGCAGGCGACGACTCCAGAATCGCGACGCGGCCGCCGGCAGCATCATCAGGCCGACCACCATCAACGCGCCGATGGCCTGGAAGCCGATGACCAGGTTCAGCACCACCAAGGTCAGGAATACGCCGTGGGACAGTGGACCCAGACGGCTGACGGTTTGCAGAAACAGTGGGTCCAGGGTGTCGAGTAACAGCGGGCGGTAAATCAACGCCATCGCCACCAGACTCGCCGCCGAAACCCAAAGCATGCCGGTGAGTGTCGGGCCGTCCACCGCCAGCGCCGAGCCGAATAACAGGTGCAGCAAGTCCAGGCGTTTACCGGACATACCGAGGATCAACACCCCGGCGGCGAGGGAGATGGGGTAGATCGCCGCCAGGCTGGCGTCTTCCCGCAGGCCGGTGCGGCGGGTGATCCAGGCCGCCAGCCCGGCCATGCTCAAGCCGGCGCCCAGGCCGCCCACCGTCAAGGCTGGCAGGCTCAGACCGGCGAACCAGAAACCCAGGGCCGCGCCCGGCAAGATGCCGTGAGCTACCGCATCGCCGATCAGACTCATGCGCCGCAGAATCAGGAACACGCCTAGCGGAGCTGTGCTGCATGCCAGCACTAGGCCGCCCAACAAGGCCCTGCGCATGAAGACAAATTCCTGGAACGGCTGCCAGAAGTGGGTGGCGGTGAGCATCAAGCGACCTGTGTGTAAGGCGTCGGGGCGATCAATTCGGCGCTGCGACCCAATACGCAGCCGGACGGATTGATCAGCAAGGTATGGGGGATGTGCTGATGCACCGCAGCCAAATCGTGACAAACCACCAGCAAGGTGCGCCCTTCGCGATGCCATCGCTGAATGTTTTTCCACAGCAGTGCCTGGCCTTGTTCATCAAGGGCTGCGTGGGGTTCGTCCAGCAACAGGAGTGGCGCTTCGGTCAGGCTCAGTCGCGCGAGCAGCGCCCGTTGCAACTCGCCACCCGACAACGCCATCAGCGAACGGTGTTCCAGGCCGCTCAAGGCCCAGTCGTCTAGAACCGCCTTGAGTCGTTGGTTGCGTACGGCAGGTTCCTGTCGATTACCCCAGGAACCTGCCGCCACTAATTCCTGCAGGCTGATGGGAAATTGCCGATCCAGGTGCTGCTGTTGAGGCAGGAACGACACGCCGCCGCGCCGTTGAACGTTGAGCGAAACCTTCCCGGTCAATGGCTTCTGTAACCCGGCGATGACTTTTCAGCAGGCTGCTTTTGCCTGATCCGTTGGCGCCAATGATTGCGGTCAGGCTGCCCTCCGGGCGCTCCATGTGCAGAGGTGGAGTGAGAGGGTGCCCGGGGATACCCCAACTCAATCCCTGGCAACGAATCATGAGTCCTCCCGTTGCCAATGGCTTTGGGCGACGGTCGTGGGCGTGCAGGCTTTCCGCATGAACGACTCGTACGTCAAGAGAGGAAATCCAGGGCAGCGGTCTCAGCGCTATATTCAAGCGCCGCGCGGCATCTTCGCAGAACATCAGGTTCTGCCCATTAGCGAGCGCGAAGGCTTGCTCATCGACGCGTTTGACGGCGGTTTGAACAGCGGTGCCGAGTGCCGCCTCCGCCTCGTTGATCAGCGGTAACACCGGAAACTCATCGAGCTTGGCGTCCAAGCGTAGGTTCAGGATGGCGACGCTGCGTTGGCTATGAGGGATGGCCACGATACCTTTCTGAGAACCTAGCCACGCGAGAACTTCAGCGTGCTCCAGGTTTGTATTCGAGAAATCGTCGAGGAATTTTTGCTGGATCAACTGCCGCGCCAGCGCTGCCGAACAAGGGCAAGTGGATGAGTAAGGAATTTCGACTTGAAGTTCCACGTGGAACACTGAGTGTTTAAGGCGCGCTTTGATAACGATGGGATAACGCTTCCAGCCGGCTAATGGGCTGATCAAAGCGGGGCGCTTGTACATCAGATCGGTGCGCAGGGTCAGTGAGGCACTCCGGGACAGACCCTCGTGACTGTCCAGAAACTCTTGCAGGATCCGCCGTAACAAGTCCGGAGAGAGCGCGGTGTCCTCAAGCTTTTCGAGTGCCACATACAAACGCGACATATGGATGCCACGCGCTTCGCCATCATCGAGACTGACGCCCGCATCGGCAGAGGCGCTCAAACGCTGGCCGTCCACCAGCACCGGCACGGCGATGCCGCACATGCCCACCCAATCCAGCGGCATGGCTTGACGAGACGCCTGCGCCGCAATGTCCGGCAGAGTTAACGCGTTCATTTTCGAGGTCCATGAGAGGTTCGTTTTTGATGTTATAGTATAACAATAAAATCGACGAGACCTTTTTCATGAACAGAGTTTCATCTCGATAGTTCCACGTGAAACGTCAGCGTGAAGAATCCTGGCAGCCGTTCATGCGCCCGCACATAAAACTGCCCCTAGTACCGCCAGAACTGGAGAAACGGTTGATTGTCGTCCAGCCCACACGGCGACTGTATCCAACCCAAGCTTCGCCATCGGAGGCCAGTCCAGTGAAGAAGGTCAGTTGGCCGTATCGGCTGTTTGTCTGGGCCCAGTAGCGGTGGCCAGCCACCTCATATCCACGCAGATAAATTGTATTGCCCGCCGTAGCGACGCTGTAGGCATTGCCCTGTCCATCTACGCAGGCCAGCACATTGGCGCTGCGAGTGCAGTTGCCCAACAAAGCGCCTTGCGCCGAAACGCCCATCGCTATCAGCAGCAGTGGCGCTGCGAACAGGTATTTGAAGAGGTTGGGCATTTATAAGAACTCAGATGCGGAAAAGGGTTGGCTGTATTCAAGTGTAATACTATAACATCAAGAAAGATGACCCCCTTAGCCGAACCGAAACCTGATACGAGCCACAAAGCGGCCGCCCCGATGAGGATAACCTGATGCCCAACCGTCTTCCCGTTACCGTGCTGTCCGGATTTCTCGGGGCTGGTAAAAGCACCTTGCTCAATCATGTGCTGCGTAATCGCGACAACCTTCGCGTCGCCGTCATCGTCAACGATATGAGCGAGATCAACCTCGATGGCAGCGAAGTGCAGCGAGATGTCACCCTCAATCGCGCCGAGGAAAGATTGGTCGAAATGAGTAATGGCTGCATTTGCTGCACGCTGCGCGAGGATCTCTTGGAGGAGGTGGGCAAGCTTGCCAGGGAGGGCCGCTTCGATTATCTGCTGATCGAATCCACGGGCATTTCGGAGCCGATGCCGGTCGCCGAAACCTTCACCTTTCGCGATGAAGAAGGGCGCAGCCTGGCGGACGTTGCGAGGCTCGACACGATGGTGACGGTGGTCGATGGCGTGAACTTCATCAAGGATTACCAGGCCGCCGAAAACCTTTCCACCAGGGGCGAAACCCTGGGAGAAGAAGACGAGCGCTCGATAACCGACTTGCTGATCGAGCAGATCGAGTTCGCCGACGTGATCCTGATCAGCAAGATTGATCTTATAAGCCGCTCCGAACGAGAAGAGTTGAGCGCAATCCTGTCGCGCCTGAATGCCCAGGCGCAGGTTATTCCCATGGTCATGGGGCAGGTGCCGTTGGGGCAGATCCTCGATACGGGCCGCTTCGATTTTGAACGCGCGGCGCAGGCGCCCGGTTGGCTGCGGGAGTTGCGCGGCGAGCATGTGCCCGAAACCTTGGAATACGGCATCGCATCGACTGCTTACCGCGCCCGCCGCCCGTTTCATCCCCAACGATTCTTCAAATTTATCGACCGCCCATGGACCAACGGCACACTGCTGCGTTCCAAAGGTTTTTTCTGGCTCGCCAGCAAACATGAGGAAGCCGGCAGTTGGTCCCAGGCCGGCGGCTTGATGCGTCACGGCTTCGCCGGGCGCTGGTGGCGGTTCGTGCCGAAAAACCAGTGGCCGCAGGATGAGGAGAGCATTGCCGCGATCATGAAAAACTGGCTGGAGGCCTCTGGGGACTGCCGCCAGGAGCTGGTATTCATTGGCCAGAATATAGACTTCGCGCTGCTCGCCACCGAACTGGACGCTTGCCTGCTCACCGACGCGGAGATGAGCCTGGGCATCGAGCGCTGGCGGCAGCTGCCAGACCCGTTCGGCCCGTGGCATGACGAGGTTGCGGCGTGATGCTGGCGCCTCGTCTGAAGCAGCTGCGGCAGGTCCACGGAGACACGCCGCTTACCTTCGCGCAGATCCTGGAGGACGACACCAACCTGGCTGTGTGGCAGCGTCACCTCCCGGCGCATATCGGCGATTTCGCGGCGATGGTGCTCTCGATGGACCAACCCCTGGCCGAGTCGATGGTGCTTGAATTGCCGGGCGAGGATACGCAGCCGGTGTTGCACGGCCTTGCCGCGGGCTTCGGCGATCTGCATGGATATGAAGGGTTCGTCGCGGATGTCGCCTGGCTGGTCGGTGCGTTTGCCTGCCTCCTCGGTGCCCGGCGCGTCGGTCTGCGCTTACGCGCGTTGGATGACGCAATGTGCCCGCGTTTTCACGTCGACCATGTGCCGGTGCGGCTGATCACCACCTATGCCGGCGTCGGCAGCCAATGGCTCATGGAAGGCGTCATGGACCGTCGACGGTTGGCCCAGCCTGAAGCAGAGCCTGCCGACGCGAGTCTGATTCAGCAGATGCGCAGCGGTGATGTGGCGCTGCTCAAAGGTGAAAAGTGGCAAGGCAATGAAGGCTATGGGCTGATCCATCGCTCACCGCAACTGGCGCCCGGCGAGCGGCGTTTGATCCTTTCGCTGGATTGGCTGGCCTAAGGCTTGAGCCAGTTTCCCTGGCTTTGGCTTTCGCAAAAGGGTTTCAGGTAAGCCGCATCGGTGGCCACGCCGTAATAGTGAATATCCTGGCGATAAGGCATATTGGCGACCTGGGCGTTGCTGCAAATGCCAAATGCCCCGCCAGGGCACTGATCGACATACTGCACATCGACTTTCTGTCCGGCCAGGCTGGGTTGGCAGAAGCCGTCGGCGAACAGTTTTTGCGGAATGTTGCGGTTCTGCTGGCAGACTTTGACATCGAGCCGTTCCGCCTGGCTGTGCACTACACATGCCTGGGCCAAGGCCTGGTTCGAGGTCAGCAGCAGTAACAGCCAACCGATCATGCGCATTTAAACCTCCGTCGAAAGCTATCGCTCATGTTGCAGAACATACCCACCCATGTGATTGCCGGCCCTTTGGGAGCAGGCAAGACCAGCCTGATCAGGCAATTGCTGGCTCAGCGTCCGGCTGATGAGCGGTGGGCCGTGCTGATCAACGAGTTCGGCCAGATCGGCCTGGATGCCGCGCTGCTGACCCAGGCCGCCGATGGTATCGCATTGGGCGAAGTGGCCGGGGGCTGTTTGTGTTGCGTCAACGGAGCGCCGTTTCAGATCGGCCTAGGCCGTTTATTGCGCAAGGCGCGGCCGCACCGTCTGTTCATCGAACCATCCGGGCTGGGTCATCCGGCGCAACTCTTGCGACAGCTGAACGAAGCGCCCTGGCTTGGCGTGCTGACGATCCAGCCTTGTGTGCTGGTCCTGGATGCCCAAGCAATGGCGAACGGCAAGCCGTTGCCCGATGCGCAACGACAGGTCCTGGCAGACGCGGGTTTGCTGGTGCTAAACAAGTCCGAAGACCTTACCGACGCCGATCGCGTGGTCATTACTTCCCAATTGCCTGAGACTGCGCTGTATTGGACCCATCAGGCTGCGTTGCCGATTGATCGGCTGCCCGGCTTGGCGAATCGCGGCGACGGAGCTGTAGATAACCTGGCTGTGGATAACTTGAATGTGCCCAAGAGCCTGGCGCAGATGCCGGCCATCTGGAGTGACCCGACCTTGCCGATCTGCCTGCATCGGCAGCAGGGCGAAAGCTGGAGCATCGGTTGGCGCTGGCATCCAGATCAACGATTTGACGTCGTGCAGCTGTCTCGATGGCTGCACGGCAAAGACTGGAAACGCGCAAAGGTGGTTATCCACAGCGAGGGCGGTTGGGTTTCCGTCAATGCATTGGACGCAGGGCTGTTGGAGTGGCAAGCGAGCGAGTGGCGCCAGGATTCGCGAATCGAACTGATTTTCGCCGAACCACAAGACGTGGAAATCCTTCAAGCGGGCCTGGCGAGCTGCCGACACCCTTAAATCAGCCTCGTTTCAGGGCTTCCATTTATTGTGTTCCTGACGCCACTGGCTCAGCTCGATAACCTCGGCCCGGGGCCGGGTCTGGACCGGTTCGATGGGCGCCTGCGCGGTTTCTTCGAACGGCATCGGATAGGGGGCCAGTTCGATGTGTGCACTGTGGGCGCCGAATTGAGTGATGGTGCCGGTATGACGCGTCTCGCCCGTCACTGTGAATTCGAAGTTATAGACACGCGCCAGGCGCCGTCGCCCGCTGCCGTCTTTCATGAATCCGATCTTGCGCAGCGCCACGTTGCCATCCAGCAGCTCGATCTTGAGATTGGCGCAGTGTTGCATGACCCTCGCCAGAGCCCGTTCGCGCAAGCCGTGGTTGTGCCACAGCCAAGCGGCACCGGTAGCCAGCAGCATCAGCACGAAAATGTTTCCAAGGGTCAGCATGAACGAAGTGCTCCAACAAGTTGCCGTCAGCTTAACTGCGTCGCCGGTCTGTCGTACAGGCTGCGTTTAGTCGCATACTGCGCCGCTTGAATTTCATTCGTTTTACGGAAGCTTCCTGCATGAAACGTACGCCTCATCTGCTTGCCATCCAGTCCCATGTGATATTTGGTCACGCCGGCAACAGTGCTGCCGTGTTTCCAATGCAGCGGGTCGGCGTCAATGTATGGCCGCTCAATACCGTGCAGTTTTCCAATCACACCCAATACGGGCAGTGGGCCGGAGAAGTGCTGGCGCCTGCCCAGATTCCACTTCTGGTAGAGGGGATCGCGGCCATTGGCGAGCTGGGCAACTGCGACGCGGTGCTGTCCGGTTATCTGGGTAGCGCGGCCCAGGGGCAGGCGATCCTTGCAGGCGTTGCGCGAATCAAGGCTTGCAACCCCAAGGCGCTGTATCTGTGTGACCCGGTCATGGGGCATCCGGAGAAGGGCTGCATCGTGGCGCCCGAGGTGAGCGAGTTTCTGCTGGAAGAGGCCGCTGCCGTGGCGGACATCATGTGTCCGAACCAATTGGAACTGGACAGTTTTGCCGGGCGCAAGGCGCAATCATTGTTCGATTGCCTGGCCATGGCTCGTGGGCTGTTGGCTCGTGGACCGAAGGTTGTGCTGGTCAAGCACCTGGCTTATCCCGGCAAGCCCGATGACAGCTTCGAGATGTTGCTGGTCACGGCTGATGGAGGCTGGCACTTGCGTCGTCCATTGCTGGCGTTTCCTCGCCAGCCGGTAGGGGTAGGCGACCTGACGTCGGGGTTATTCCTGGCGCGGATACTGTTGGGCGACAGCCTGGTGGCGGCATTCGAGTTCACCGCTTCGGCGGTACACGAAGTGTTGCTGGAAACCCAGGCGTGTGCCAGCTATGAGCTGCAACTGGTCCGTGCCCAGGATCGGATCGCCCACCCGCGCGTGCGCTTCGAGGCCACGCCGATCAGCCTTTGATTGACGCAATTCAATGTGGGAGCGAGCTTGCTCGCGATGAGGGCGTTACATTCAACATGACTGTTGCCTGTTACACAGCTATCGCGAGCAAGCTCGCTCCCACATTGCATCTGCGGCGACTGCTTACGGCCCGTCCGCCTTGATTTCCTGATAGCGCCGCTCCAGCTCCTGGCGGATCTGTCGACGCTGCTGGGCTTGTTCGTAGCGGCGCTTCTCCTCACTGTTCTGCGGGTGCAGCGGCGGGACGGGCGCAGGTTTGCGTTGGTCATCCACTGCCACCATGGTGAAAAAGCAGCTGTTGGTATGGCGCACCGAGCGTTCACGAATATTCTCGGTCACGACCTTGATGCCCACTTCCATCGACGTGTTGCCGGTGTAGTTCACCGACGCCAGGAACGTCACCAGCTCGCCGACATGAATCGGCTCACGAAAGATGACCTGGTCGACCGAAAGCGTCACCACGTAACGACCGGCGTAACGGCTGGCGCAGGCATAGGCAACTTCATCGAGGTATTTGAGCAAGGTGCCGCCGTGGACATTGCCAGAGAAGTTGGCCATATCGGGGGTCATCAACACCGTCATCGACAGCTGGGCGTTTCCGGGTTCCATAACGTTCTCACGGTTCAAGGCAGCAATTCGGGGAGGCGCCTCTGCGGGCGTTGGGTTGTGGCCACTCGTTTTCCAGCCACCCATATCGGGACGCTGCGCCGTTGCTTGCCGTCACGCTTGGGTGGATCTGTTTCCATATATTGCACCGTCTTTTTGCAGGAAGTCGCGGTGTTAACCTGCAAAAGCCCGTCAACTTAGGCATTTCCTACAAAAGGACCGGAACCGCCCGACTCCGCATTGAGTCATTTCACACAAGGAGCGCCACCATGCATGCCGTTAGCTTCATTCAAGACCTGGCGATCATCATGCTGGTAGCGGGGCTGGTAACGGTACTCTTTCATCGTTTCAAGCAACCGGTGGTGCTGGGCTATATCGTTGCCGGCTTCATCATCGGCCCGCATACGCCACCGTTCGGTTTCATCCACGACGAAGAAACCATCAAGACCCTGGCCGAGCTCGGGGTGATCTTCCTCATGTTCTGCCTTGGGCTGGAATTCAGCCTGCGCAAACTGTTCAAGGTTGGCGCCACGGCGTTCATCGCAGCATTCCTCGAAATTGTCCTGATGATCTGGATCGGCTATGAAATCGGCCGCTGGTTCGGCTGGAATACCATGGACTCGCTGTTTCTCGGCGCGATCCTGGCCATCTCCTCAACCACGATCATCGTCAAGGCGCTCAATGACCTGAAAATGAAAAACGAGCGCTTTGCGCAGCTGATTTTCGGGGTACTCATCGTCGAAGATATCCTCGGCATCGGCATCATCGCCTTGCTCTCGAGCATCGCCGTCAGCGGCACGGTGAGTTCCGGCGAGGTGTTCTCCACGGTCGGCAAGTTATCGTTGTTCATGATCGTGGCGTTGGTCATCGGTATCCTGCTGGTGCCCAGATTGCTGGCGTACGTGGCGAAATTCGACAGTAACGAGATGCTGCTGATCACGGTGTTGGGACTTTGCTTCGGCTTCTGCCTGCTGGTGGTGAAGCTTGAATACAGCATGGTGCTGGGGGCATTCCTGATCGGTGCGATCATGGCCGAGTCCCGGCAGTTGCTGAAAATCGAACGCTTGGTAGAGCCGGTGCGCGACTTGTTCAGCGCGATATTTTTCGTGGCGATCGGGCTCATGCTCGATCCGGCGATCCTGCTTCAATACGCCTGGCCGATTGCCGTGATCACCGGCGCAGTCGTGCTGGGCAAGATGCTCTCCTGTGGTCTCGGCGCCTTTATCGCTGGCAATGACGGACGCACCTCCCTGCGAGTCGGGATGGGACTTTCACAGATCGGCGAATTTTCGTTCATCATCGCTTCGCTGGGCATGACCTTGCAGGTCACCAGCGATTTTCTTTACCCGGTGGCGGTGGCCGTGTCGGTACTGACCACGCTGCTGACGCCTTACTTGATCCGGGCCGCGGATCCGCTGTCAGTCAGGCTGGCCTCGGCAATGCCGCAACGGCTGACGCGCGTGCTGGGCATGTATGGCGAATGGTTGCGCAGTATTCAGCCACAGGGCGAGAGCGCCATGGTGGCCGCCATGATCAGGCGAATCCTGCTGCAGGTCGGCGTCAACCTGGCATTGGTCATCGCGATTTTTGTTTCGGGCGGCTATTTCGCCGAGCGGATGTCGGTTTACCTGCAAGCCTGGATCAGTGATCCGAGCTGGCAAAAAGCATTGATCTGGGGTGGGGCGCTGTTGTTGTCGCTACCGTTCCTGATCGCTGCGTACCGCAAGCTCAAGGCGCTATCGATGCTGCTGGCGGAGCTGGGTGTCACGCCGGAGATGGCCGGCCGCCACACGCAGCGCGTGCGTCGGGTCATCGCCGAAGTGATCCCGATCCTCTCGCTGCTGGTGATTTTCCTGCTGCTGGCAGCCTTGTCGGCCAGTATCCTGCCGACCAACAAGTTGCTGGTATTGATTGCCGTGGTGGCGACTGCGGTGGCGGCGCTGCTCTGGCGCTGGTTCGTCCGCCTGCATACGCGGATGCAGGTGGCCTTGCTCGATACGTTGGACAATCACAAGGAGTCGTCCGGACATTGACCGGCGCCAGGCATGGGCGCGTCAGCTTTCCAGCCAGACATCCCGTGCCCAGTGCCAGACCGATTCCCAGGTTTCCTCGGCAATCAGCTCTTCCTCGGCCTGCCACAGCACCACAGTGCCGTCTTCTTCGACGCAATAATAATCGTCGCCGTCCTGGCAGATCGGGATCAGGCTGCGATCGACACCCGCATCCCAGGCATTGGCTGCCACGTCGGGCAAGTAGGTATGGGATTGCGGATCGGTAACGGTCACCGGCTCCAGGCTGCCATAGACGACGTCGCTGACAGTCAGCAAAAACTCCCTGAAGACGAACGGGATATCGATGAACAGTTGCTCCTCGATCTCTACCAGCAAGTCTTCGTCAGGCAACTCCAGTGGAACCGGTACAGGTTCGTTGGCTTCACGCAGTTGTTCGATGATTTCTTCCACGTCCGGGGATCCTCTTTCTCAATGGCGCGGTTTCATATGGGGCGGTTTATACAGTAGCTCGCTATAGATGCAACCGTGAAATAGAAAACCCCGGCCGAGGCCGGGGTTTTTATTTCAACATGCGAAACGCGCAACGGTTCAACCGTTCTGGCGGATACCTGCGACCAGCCAAGGCTGGTTCTCGCCTTGGGCACGTTCCATGTTCCAGCTTTCGCTGAACGCTTCGCCCTGGTCGAAGCGAGAATCCTTCGACACGCCGACAAAGGTCAGAGTGGCGATGGTCTTGTCTGTCCGATCGTCGACGCCGTCCAGTTGCACCTGCAGGTTGTCGATGTAGGTGGACTGGTAGCCGTCGCCCAGTTCGGCGCGTTCACGCTTGAGGAACTCCAGCAATTGCGGGGTTACGAACTCCGCGATCTTGTCCATTTCGTTCGAGTCCCAGTGCTGCTGCAAGGACATGAAGTGGCTGCGAGCGGCTTCGATGAAACGTTGTTCGTTGAACCAGGCGGGTGCGTTGATCACCGGGCGGGCGGCCACTGGAGCGGCTGAGCCACCAAAGATCGAGCCGCTGGCAGGCTGCTGGTTGAACACTTCACGTTGCATTGGCGCATGACCGGCCGGAGCGAGTTGCTCCTGCTGCTTGCGACGACGGGCGGCAATGAAGCGGAAGACCAGGAAGGCGATGACCGCCATGATCAGGATGTCGAAGATCTGCATGCCCTGGAAGCCGTCGCCCATGAACATGGAGGCGAGCAGGCCACCGGCGGCGATACCGGCCAGTGGGCCGAGCCAGCGCGAAGCACCGCTGGCCTTCGTGGCAGCGCCAGCCGCACCGGCCGCGCCTGCGGTGGCAGCGGTTGAACCGGCGGCAGAGGACGGCGCCATCTGGCTGGTCTGGTGAGTCGGGGCGGCGCCCGAACTTTTACCACCGCCAAAACGCTTGGCGGCATTGGCGTCGATGGCCATCGTCAGGCCGATGCACAACGCCATGGCGATGCTAAGAAAACGTTTCATATTAAGGCATTCCCATTTGTGGATAGCACGCGCGCCATGTTGCACAGGTGAACTGTTGCTGGCTAGCGGCAGAGTGTTTCGGGCTTTTGCGTGACAGCTGAGGTTCAGCTTCAGATGCGCAAGAAGGCTTGTTCGCTTTGGGCTGTAGGAAAGGGGGACAAGTTCTATCGGAAATGTTCGGGGTTACCAAAATAAATGTGGGAGCGAGCTTGCTCGCGATAGCGGTTTGTCAGTCAGCATCAATAGTGACTGATCGATTGCCATCGCGAGCAAGCTCGCTCCCACAGGTTTCTATGTAAATCTTTAGATCGCTTCCAGCTTCGCATACCCCAGCATCAGCCATTTGCTGCCTTCGCTGAAGTTCACCTGGACCCGGGCCTGGGCACCGGCGCCTTCGAAATTGAGGATCACGCCGTCGCCAAACACCGAATGCCGCACCGCCTGGCCGAGGCTGAAGCCGGTTTCCGGAATGTCGCTACCGCCAAACAGGCTGCTGGTGCCTTGCTGGTTGCCGCCGAATGGTCGGCTGACGCTGTTGGACAGGCGTACTTCCTGGATCAGGCCTTTCGGCACTTCGCGTACGAAGCGTGACACCTTGTTGTAGGTCTCGCTGCCATACAGGCGACGGGTTTCAGCGTAGGTCAGCACCAGGTTTTGCATGGCCCGGGTGATACCGACGTAGGCCAGGCGGCGTTCCTCTTCGAGGCGTCCCGGCTCCTCCAGGCTCATCTTGTGAGGGAACAGGCCTTCCTCCATGCCCACCAGGAACACATACGGGAACTCCAGGCCCTTGGCGCTGTGCAGCGTCATCAGCTGAATGCTGTCTTCATGCTCGTCGGCCTGGGTGTCGCCGGCCTCCAGGGAGGCATGGCCGAGGAAAGCCGACAACGGGGACAGGTCTTCGTCTTCTTCGGTGTTTTCGAAGTTGCGCGCGGCGCTGACCAATTCCTCGAGGTTTTCCACCCGCGCCTGGCCTTTCTCGCCTTTTTCCGCCTCGTGGTAAGCGATCAGGCCGGACTGCTCGATGACGGTCTGGGTCATCAAGTGCAGCGGCATCTGGGCGCATTTGGCAGCCAGGTCTTCGATCAAGTCCATGAATGCCTTCAGGGCACCGGCGGCGCGGCCGGTAACGCCTTTGTTGTCGACCAGTTGGCGCATGGCATCCCACATTGACACGTGGCTATGGCGCGCATGGTCGCGAATCGCCTCGACGGTTTTCTCGCCGATGCCTCGGGTAGGCACGTTGATCACCCGCTCCAGGGCCGCGTCGTTGCCGCGTCCTTCGATCAGGCGAAGGTAGGCCATGGCGTTCTTGATTTCCGCGCGCTCGAAGAAGCGTTGGCCACCATAGATCCGGTAAGGGATCCGTTCGCGCAGCAGGGCTTCTTCCAACACCCGCGATTGGGCGTTGGAGCGATAGAGAATGGCGATATCGCTGCGAGCCAGGCCGGTTTTCAACGCGCTCTCGATGGTTTCCACCACATAGCGGGCCTCATCGTGTTCATTGAAGGCGGCGTACAGATTGATCGCCTCGCCTTCGCCGCCGTCGGTCCACAATTCCTTGCCCAGGCGCCCGGTATTGTTGGCGATCAACGCGTTGGCGGCCTTGAGGATACCGGCGGTGGAGCGGTAGTTCTGCTCCAGGCGGATGACCTCGGCGTCGGGGAAATCCGCCGAGTACTGATGGATATTTTCGATCTTGGCGCCGCGCCAGCCGTAGATCGACTGGTCGTCGTCACCCACCACCATCAGGCTGTCGCCACCCTTGGCCAGCAGGCGCAACCAGGCGTACTGAACCGCGTTGGTGTCCTGGAATTCGTCCACCAGCACATGCCGGAAGCGTTTCTGATAGTGCTCCAGCAGGCCTGGGTGGTCGCGCCACAGGTCCAGGGCTCGCAGCAGCAGCTCGGAAAAGTCGATGACCCCGGCGCGCTGGCATGCCGCTTCATAGGCTTCGTAGATGCTGCGCATGGTCGCCAGGAACAGGTCACCACTGGCCTGGATGTGCTGCGGGCGCAGGCCTTCGTCTTTCTGGCCGTTGATGAACCACTGGGCCTGACGGGCGGGCCAGCGCTGTTCGTCCAGGCCCAGTTCACGGATGACCCGCTTGACCAGACGCTGCTGGTCATCGCTGTCGAGGATCTGGAAGGTCTGGCTCAGGCCGGCCTCCTGCCAATGGGCACGCAACAGGCGGTGCGCCAGGCCGTGGAACGTGCCGACCCACATGCCGGCCGGGTTGAGGCCCATCAACTGCTCGATGCGATGGCGCATCTCGGCAGCGGCCTTGTTGGTGAAGGTCACCGACAGGATCGAATGGGGCGAGGCGTTCTCGACCTGGATCAACCAGGCGATACGGTGCACCAGCACTCGGGTCTTGCCGGAGCCGGCACCGGCCAGGACCAATTGACGACCGACGGAGGCAGCAACTGCCTGGCGTTGGGCGTCGTTCAGGGAATTCAGCAGAAGGGAGAGATCATCGCGCATCGAGGCATTCTAGGGTGCGGCGTCACCCCGGGCAAACCGAGCTTTGCATCAGCCGATAAAAAGCCTCTTGGGTGATGACCGGTTGGTCAGCGCCTACAAGCATGGGCGGGGCTCGTTTTCCAAGGTTATTACCCAATGGAATCGCGACTTTTTCGCTGTTTTTATGAGCAGGAGCAGTGTGGGATGGCCTTTGGCTTGTGTATGCTCGGTGCTCGTTTCGGGTGCAGCACGCGCCCCTGAATAAGAACAAGAACATCGCCTATGACCTCCAGTTCCGATCTGGCGGGGCCCTGCGTGGAGCCGCGCCTCATCTGCAAGCAGTACGCCACGGAAATGGCCGTCGAACGCACCAGATTGTTATATCAGGGTTCGCTGCTGCCCACGCTGTTCATGCTGCTCAACGGGCTGGTGTGCGCGGCGCTGTTATGGACGCCGTCGCGCTACTTCCTGGTCAGCGTCTGGTTGGTCTGGTTGCTGTCGCTGGTGGCGTTGCGGGTGATTCAGGTGGCCGCGTTCGACTCGGCGATACCAAGCCGCCAGGCGCACCCGATCTGGTTGCGCATGTTCCTGCTGGGTTCGGCCATGACCGGCCTGACACTGGCCGGGGCCGGTATTGCCCTGGTCCCGGCGGACAGCTTCCAGCAACAGGCCTGGGTATTCGGCCTGATCGGCGCGGCCACGCTGTCGGCGAGTGTCGCTTATGCCGTGAGCCTTGCGGGGTTCCTGTCCTTTACCTTGCCCTGCCTGTTGCCGGCCATCGGTTATCTCTTCTGGGGCGGCGACGAGCAGCAGCGTGGCTGGGGCTGGCTTGGGCTGGTGGTGTTGGTTTCGCTGAGTGTGGTGGCCTGGCAGGTCAATCGGCTGATACGGAACGGCATGCTGCGCCGGTTCCAGAACCAGGCCCTGATCGAGCATCTGCAGCAAGCACAAGCCCGCGGCGCCCAGCTTAACGAGGCATTGGCCCGGGAGGTCGAACAACGCCGTTCTGCCGAAGCCCAGCTGCGTACGGCGCAGGTTGGCCTGGAGGCGCGGGTCGCACAGCGCAGCCTTGAACTGGAGGCGGCCAGCCAGGCGCTGAGTAAAAGCGAAGCACGCCTGGCACTGGCGCTCAAGGCCAGTGAGTTGGGGTTGTGGGATTGGAACCTGCAGACCGATGAGGTCCATCACACCCAACTCAAGGAGCTGTTTGGCCTGGAACCCGAGTACATAACGGCCATGCTCAGTCATCTCACCCCGCGCCTGCATCCGCAGGATCTTCCGGCGCTCAAGCGTGCCCTGGTCGAGCATCTCAAGGGCCGCAGCGAGGATTACCAGATCGAATACCGCGTTCGTCATGGCGACGGCCATTGGGTCTGGATCGAAGACCGTGGCCGGGCGGTGGAGCGCAGCGCGAGCGGTCGGGTACTGCGCATGGTCGGCACACGGCGAGACATCAGCGCCAGCAAAGAGCTTGAACAACAGCGGCAACTGGCGGCCACGGTCTTTGAAGCGGCCAGCGAAGGCATTGTGATTTTCGACCCCAACTACGCGTTGCTGGCCGCCAACCAGGCGTTCGCCCGGGTTACCGGCTTCGATATCGCCGACATGCTGGGGCGCAGCGTGGTCGACCTGCCCTGCAGTCGCGATGCACGCCGGCACTATCCAATCATTCGCCAGGCCCTCAAGCAGCATGGCACCTGGCAAGGCGAGCTCGTGGAAGCGCGGGCCAACGGTGAACTCTATCCGCAGTGGTTGCAGTTGAATGTGGTGCGTGATCTGCGAGGAAAAGTCAGCCATGTGGTGGGCTTCTTCGCCGATCTATCGGCCCGCCGCGAATCCGAGGAGCGGATGCGCTACCTCACTCATTACGACGAGCTGACCGGATTGGCCAACCGTTCGCTGTTCCGCGAACGCCTGCACGAAGCCCATCAACGGGTTCGCCAGGGCGGGCGCCGCAGCCTGGCACTGCTGCACATCAACCTTGATCGCTTCAAGTTGCTCAATGATAGCCTCGGCCACGACATCGCCGACCAGTTGCTGCAGAAGATGGCCCGCCGCCTGATCAATGCGTTGCCGGAAGCCGACACCATTGCCAGGTTGTCCGGAGACGAGTTCGCCGTGTTGTTCGACGCCTATGGCAATCTTTCCAGCCTGGCGAGGGTAGCGACCCGGCTGTCTGCCAAGCTGCGGCTGCCACTGACGATCGAGGGACATGAGCTGGTGGTCAGCGCTTCGATCGGCATCAGCCTGTTGCCCGACAACGCCCGGGAAATCTCCACGTTGGTCAGCCAGGCGAACATGGCCATGCAACACGCCAAGCACCTGGGCGGCAATAGCTTCCAGTTCTATACCGACAGCCTTCAGGCCAGCACGCTGGAACGTCTGCAATTGGAGAACCAATTGCGCAAGGCGCTTGAGGAACAGCAACTGAGCGTTTTCTACCAACCCAAATTGTGCCTGACGACTGGCCGCCTGAACGCAGCCGAAGCGCTGGTGCGTTGGGATCATCCGACCATGGGCCAGATTCCACCCGCTGACTTCATCGGCTTGGCCGAGGAGACCGGGCTGATCGGACCGATAGGCGAATTCGTGCTCCGCCAGGCCTGCTGGCAGGCGTGCGAATGGCAGCGCCAGGGGCTTGCGCCTATCAGGGTGTCAGTCAATCTCTCGGTGCATCAGTTGCGCCAGGGAAAACTGGTCAGTCTTGTACGCCAGGTGTTGGAGGAGACCGGCCTGGCTCCGCAATACCTGGAGCTGGAGCTGACCGAGAGCCAGTTGCTCGACAGCGTCGAACACATCATCGCGACGTTCCAGCAACTGCGTGATCTTGGGGTCAAGCTGGCGATTGATGACTTTGGCACCGGCTATTCTTCGCTGAGCTATCTCAAGCGTATTCCGGTGGATTACGTGAAGATCGACCAGGCATTTGTTCGTGGCCTGGCGGAGGGCGGGGAGGACGCAGCCATCACCCGGGCAATCATCGCAATGGCTCATGGGCTGTCGCTCAAGGTAGTGGCCGAAGGTGTCGAGCGGCAGGAGCAGCTGGATTTTCTGAAAAACGAGCAATGCGACGAGGTTCAAGGCTATCTCATCAGCCGACCGGTGGGGGCCGAAGGCCTGGCCCGCCTGATGCTCGAGCAGAAATAAGACTGCTTGGTAGCAAAGGGCTCGAGGTCCTGCGATGGCTAGCCTTCGTACCGGCTACACGAAGCGTCCCCCGCCAAAACAAGGGGGAACAAGGCCAATTCAGTTACGTATTGGGCGGGCAGAAAGCCAATTCCTGTAGTATAACTACAAGCTTGCTACATCCCGGCACCCGCCCCATAACAAGAGTCCAGTCCTTTGAACCTGTTGCAACACATCGCCCAGTCGCGCCATCTGCTACGCAAGTCGGAACTGAAGGTCGCCGATCATGTACTGCTTGATCCTGCGGCTGTGATGCACAGTTCCATGGCCGACCTGGCCCATAGCGTCGGCATCAGCGAGCCGACCATCGTGCGCTTTTGCCGCGCGATTGGTTGTTCGGGTTTCCAGGACCTGAAGCTCAAATTGGCGCAGAGCCTGGCGGCGGGTGCGAGTTTTGGCCAGTTCGCGATTCATGAAGACGATTCGGTCGCCGATTACAGCCTGAAAATCTTCGACACGACCCTACACACCCTGATGGAAGTTCGCGAGAAGCTCGATCCGGTGGCGTTGCAGAAAGCGGTCACGGCCATGTCCCAGGCCCAACGTGTCGAGTTCTATGGTTTTGGTGCTTCTGGCGCGGTCGCGGCCGATGCCCAGCACAAGTTCTTCCGTCTGCTGCTCACGGCGGCGGCCTATTCCGATCCACACATGCAGGCAATGTCGGCGGTCACGTTGAAGCCTACCGACGTGGCAATCTGTATTTCCCAGTCGGGACGCTCCAAGGACTTGTTGATCACTGCGAACCTGGTACGCGAAAGCGGTGCCTCGCTGATCACCTTGTGCCCGAGCCAGACGCCATTGGCTGAATTGTCGACGGTGAACCTGGCGATCGACGTGCATGAAGACACGGAAATCTACACGCCATTGACCTCGCGCATCGCGCATCTGGTGGTTATTGACGTGTTGGCCATGGGTGTCGCCATGGCGCGCGGCCCGAGCCTGGTCAATCACCTCAAGAGTGTGAAGCGCAGCCTTCGCAGCTTGCGGTTGTCGCCCAAGTCGGTGAAGGCGCTGGATGACTGAACTCTGATCCCGGGGTTGTAGGCTTCGATGGAGCATCCTGCGAATTCATCGTTCTGTAACGCTCGCGCCGCCAAAGCGTCATCCCGCGCCGTCATCTTGTAACTCCCGTATACGTCTTGGGAGTCTCGACATGACCCAGTCCTACGAAGACCGCAGCGCCGCCAAAACCCGTCGCCAACAGGAAGACCAGCGCCGCATGGCGTTCCGCCGTGCGATCGAAGATCGCTATGAGCAACGGCAGCTTCTGGCAGAAATCAGCGAATTTCCTGACGCCGTAGAGTTCAATTACTGGCAGGCAGCGCCGGCGGCTTCCCGTCGAAACGCTCAACCAGGGCGATAATCTGGGCGCGTTCGCCGCGCACGAATGCCAGAAAGGCATGAGCCACCGGTGACAAGCGCTTAGCCCTGGCCTGCACCAGGCACCAGCTGCGGTACAGCGGCAACTCCTCCACCGGCAACTCGATGAGTGCGCCGGAGCTTAGCTCGCGGCTTACGGCGTGGCGCGTCAACAGCGCCACGCCCAGCCCGGCCACCACGCACTCGCGCTGGGCCTCCGCCGACGCCACTTCCAGCGTCTGGGTGAAATGCACCCGCTTCTCCTTGAAATACTCCTCGCACGCCAGCCGCGTGCCCGAACCGGGCTCGCGCAACAGCAGCGTATAAGGTTCCAGGTCCTGCAGACGCAGCGGGCCGATGTGGCAAAGCGGATGGTCGGGTGGCGCCACGGCAACGATCGGGTTGTTCAGAAATGGCAGGAATTCCAGGCCCATGTCCTGGGGCACCATCGACATGATCACCAGATCGTCACGGTTGTCTGAAAGGCGTCGGATTACCTGGCCGCGATTGACCACGGTGAGGTTCAGATTCACCTCGGGATGTTGGCGCTTGAACGCGGCGAACAGGTGCGGGACGAAATATTTGGCACTGGACTCTACCGCCAGCTTCAATTGCCCCTGCAGTGAACCCTGCATGTCCGAAAGCTGCATGTCGAGGTTCTCCAGCCGCCCGAAGATATCCCGACTGGCGCGTTGCAGGGCTTCGGCCGCTTCGGTCATGTAGAGTTTTTTTCCGACGTACTCAAACAGCGGCTGGCCAATCAGCTCTTCGAGGGATCGAATCTGTAGGCTAACGGCCGGTTGTGTTAGAGACATTTCATCAGCCGCGCGGCTGTATGACCTCAGGTCGCACACCTCATTGAAAATCTGCAGTTGACGCAATGTCATACGCATCAATGACTTACGCATATTTCTGGCTCTCGGGGCGGGGGCGGGCACGACGACTATAAGTCTTTGCTTATGCACGACCCAACAAATATTCATTTTTGTTAATCAACGACCGGGACTAGTGTGGAGCTGCGACCAATTGTTACATCTGGTCACATCGGCCTGGACCTCAGGCCGTGGGTATCACCGGCTCAAGGGAACCTCCAATTGATAACAAAAATCCTGATCGCCAACCGCGGTGAGATTGCCGTCCGAATCGTGCGCGCTTGCGCCGAAATGGGCATTCGCTCGGTCGCGGTCTATTCCGACGCCGACCGCCATGCCTTGCATGTCAAGCGTGCGGACGAGGCCCACAGCATCGGCGCCGATCCGCTGGCCGGCTACCTCAATCCGCGCAAACTGGTGAACCTGGCGGTGGAAACCGGCTGCGACGCGTTGCACCCCGGCTACGGCTTTCTCTCGGAAAATGCCGAACTGGCGGACATCTGCGCCGAGCGCGGGATCAAATTCATTGGCCCGTCGGCGGAGGTCATCCGCCGCATGGGCGACAAGACCGAAGCGCGCCGCAGCATGATCAAGGCCGGCGTGCCGGTGACCCCAGGCACCGAGGGCAACGTGTCGGGCATCGAAGAGGCCCTGACCGAAGGTGATCGGATCGGTTACCCGGTCATGCTCAAGGCTACTTCCGGCGGTGGTGGCCGTGGTATCCGCCGTTGTAACAGTCGCGAAGAACTCGAACAGGCCTTCCCGCGCGTTATCTCCGAAGCCACCAAGGCGTTCGGCTCGGCGGAAGTGTTCCTGGAAAAATGCATCGTCAATCCCAAGCACATTGAAGCGCAGATCCTCGGTGACAGTTTCGGCAACGTGGTGCATCTGTTCGAACGGGATTGCTCGATCCAGCGCCGTAACCAGAAACTGATCGAAATTGCTCCGAGCCCGCAGCTGACACCTGAGCAGCGCGCCTACATCGGCGACCTGTCGGTGCGCGCCGCCAAGGCCGTGGGCTACGAAAACGCCGGCACCGTGGAGTTCCTGCTCGCCGAGGGCGAGGTGTACTTCATGGAGATGAACACCCGGGTGCAGGTGGAACACACCATCACCGAAGAAATCACCGGTATCGACATCGTTCGCGAGCAGATCCGCATCGCCTCCGGGCTGCCATTGTCGGTCAAGCAGGAAGACATCCAGCACCGGGGCTTTGCGTTGCAGTTCCGCATCAACGCCGAAGACCCGAAAAACAACTTCCTGCCCAGCTTCGGCAAGATCACCCGCTATTACGCACCGGGTGGCCCTGGGGTGCGCACCGACACGGCGATCTATACCGGCTACACCATTCCGCCGTTCTACGATTCGATGTGCCTGAAACTGGTGGTCTGGGCGCTGACTTGGGAAGAAGCGATGGACCGTGGCCTGCGCGCCCTGGATGACATGCGCCTGCAGGGGGTCAAGACCACCGCCGCGTATTACCAGGAGATCCTGCGCAATCCGGAATTCCGCAGCGGCCAGTTCAACACCAGCTTTGTTGAAAGCCATCCCGAACTGACCAATTACTCGATCAAGCGCAAACCCGAAGAGCTGGCCCTGGCCATCGCCGCCGCCATTGCCGCCCACGCAGGCCTGTAAGGAATCATGATAATGTCCAAGAAGATCCACGTTACCGACACAATCCTGCGCGACGCCCATCAATCGCTGCTCGCCACCCGCATGCGTACCGAAGACATGCTGCCGATCTGCGACAAGCTCGACAAAGTCGGCTACTGGTCGCTGGAAGTCTGGGGCGGCGCCACCTTCGACGCCTGCGTGCGCTTTCTGAAAGAAGATCCGTGGGAGCGCCTGCGCCAACTGCGCGCAGCGCTGCCCAACACTCGCTTGCAGATGCTGCTGCGCGGCCAGAACCTGCTCGGCTATCGCCATTACAGCGATGACGTGGTCAAGGCGTTCGTCGCCAAGGCCGCGGTAAACGGTATCGACGTGTTCCGTATTTTCGACGCGATGAACGACGTGCGTAACCTGCGCGTCGCCATCGAAGCGGTGAAGGCTGCCGGCAAGCATGCCCAAGGCACCATCGCCTACACCACCAGCCCGGTGCACACCATCGAAGCCTTTGTGGCCCAGGCCAAGCAGATGGAGGCCATGGGCTGCGACTCGGTGGCGATCAAGGACATGGCCGGCCTGCTGACTCCTTATGCCACTGGCGAACTGGTCAAGGCGCTGAAGGCCGAGCAATCCTTGCCGGTATTCATCCACTCCCATGACACCGCCGGCCTCGCCGCGATGTGCCAGCTCAAGGCTGTCGAGAACGGCGCCGACCACATCGATACGGCAATTTCCAGCTTCGCCTGGGGCACCAGCCATCCGGGTACCGAATCGATGGTAGCCGCCCTCAAGGGCAGCGAGTTCGACACCGGCCTGGACCTGGAACTGCTGCAGGAAATCGGCCTGTATTTCTACGCTGTGCGCAAGAAGTACCACCAGTTCGAAAGCGAATTCACCGCGGTGGATACCCGCGTCCAGGTCAACCAGGTACCAGGCGGAATGATTTCCAACCTGGCCAACCAGTTGAAAGAGCAGGGCGCACTCAACCGCATGAACGAAGTACTGGCGGAAATCCCACGCGTGCGCGAAGACCTCGGCTTCCCGCCGCTGGTAACCCCGACCTCGCAGATCGTCGGCACCCAGGCATTCTTCAACGTGTTGGCCGGCGAGCGCTACAAGACCATCACCAACGAGGTGAAGCTCTATCTGCAAGGCGGCTACGGCAAGGCGCCAGGTGCGGTGAACGAGAAGCTGCGCCGCCAGGCCATCGGCAGTGAAGAGGTGATCGACGTACGGCCTGCCGACCTGCTCAAGCCGGAGATGACCCGGCTGCGTGGCGAGATCGGCGCCTTGGCCAAATCCGAGGAGGACGTGCTGACCTATGCGATGTTCCCGGACATCGGTCGCAAGTTCCTCGAAGAACGCGAAGCGGGCACCTTGACCCCTGAAGTCCTGCTGCCGATTCCGGAAGCCGGCAGCGTGAGTTCCGCGGGCGGCGAGGGTGTACCGACCGAGTTCGTCATTGACGTCCACGGCGAAACCTACCGCGTCGATATTACCGGGGTGGGCGTCAAGGCCGAAGGCAAGCGTCATTTCTATCTGTCCATCGACGGCATGCCGGAAGAGGTCGTGTTCGAACCGCTCAACGAATTTGTCAGTGGCGGCAGCAGCAAGCGCAAGCAAGCCACTGCGCCAGGCCACGTCAGCACCACCATGCCGGGCAACATCGTCGATGTGCTGGTCAAGGAAGGCGATGTGGTGAAAGCCGGCCAAGCCGTGTTGATTACCGAAGCCATGAAAATGGAGACCGAAGTCCAGGCAGCCATCCCGGGCAAGGTCACGGCCATTCATGTCGCCAAGGGCGACCGGGTCAATCCGGGCGAAATCCTGGTCGAAATCGAAGGCTGATCCAAACAGTCTCGATGCAACGTTTTACCTCGGGGGAGCAGGTGCTCCCCTTTTTTTTGCCCGTCAGAACGTCATTCGCCATTGTGCGGTCAACGCACCGTTACGGTTGTCCTGGCCCGTTTCACCGTTGTAATTCAGTCCCAGGGTATGACGTGGCGATACGGCAAAATCTAGCCCTGCCTGCCAGAGCAAGCTGTCACGGTCCAGTTCGACGCCTTTGATGGTGTAGGTATTGCCGCCGTTAACCAAGTGCTGATGGGAGCTGCCCCTGATGTCGCCGTATAGGTGCTTCCAGCCGACGTCGACGCGCGGCGTCAACCGCATGCCTTGGTCGAACACAAAAGGGCGAGCGAGGCGCAGGCCGAGGTCGCTGCTGTAGTGTTCTTGGGCCTGGTCGTGGTATCGCAACGCGGCATCGCCACCTTTTTCTACATAGGCGTCGCGTTGGTAGCGTTGGTAACCCAATTGGACGTAGGGCTCTATATCGAACTGTCCGACGTCCAGGTTGTAGCCGACCTGTCCGAAGACCTGTTGCGTCGTGGCGTCGTAACGACCTTTGAGGCGATCCCTGAAACCATTGAACGCGACATGGCGCTCGGTGTTACCGTCATGGCTACCATAAACGGCACCCAGGCGCAGGGCCAGCGGTCCTTCCTGGCGCACGGCGTAGGCGCCCACGAGCCAACTGTCGAGCGCGCCGTTGAATTGATAGCTGTCCAGTCGTGTCTGGGTCTTGCTGCCAATGACGCCCAACCGCCAATTGGAGCTGACAGCCCAATCGGTTCCCAGCACAAGACCCTTGGTCGAATGCTTGAGGGCATAGCTGCCCAATTCCTTGGCGAGGCTACCGCTGTTGCCGATGGCCTGGACCCAGACTTGGCCGTTGGCATGTTCGCCCACCGGATTGTCCCGGCCCATGGCGGAAAGCATTCCCGAGCTGATCGGTGCGACGCTGCTCAGGGTGGCGTTGCCTAGATCTGCAGTGTCGTAGCCGCCCAGTTGGTCGATGGCATCGGCGGCAGTGGCCATGTTGGTGCCAAGCAGGGCGTTGATGGCGACGTTGGGTTTGGGGGCAGGCTTGGCCTCGGCGCTGGCAACAACCGCGGGTGATGCGGTGGGCTCTGACGTTGCACGATTGGCTTGCTGCTCGGCGGCAGGCGATTGTGCAACAGGTGCCACGATGCCGGGTTCGGGCTGCGCAGGGTTGACCGGTTCCGGCTGTTGAAGGGCCTCCACGAATTCGAGCGCGTTGGCGGAGGTGGCTGCCTGTCCCAGTGGGGCATCGTTGCGCTTGAAGGTAAGCCCTACCTGTTTTTCCAGGGTGTAGTCAGGTGTGGCCGTCAAAAAGGCGAGTTCATCGACGACCTTGCCGAATGTCCCTTCAATCTTTTCCGCCTCGATCACGATGCGTCTGTTTGTGTCGACGAACTCACCCGGTACGGAGGGGATCTTCAGAGTCGCATTGCCCAACGTAGCGGTGCCGCCGACCTTGATTGTGCTGCTGCCTTTCTCGGCGTCGATTGCGTAAACCAGCGTCGCGCTCTTGGAAAACTTCAGATCATTCGTCACCGAAGGGGCTCCCGTTGCGGGGCCGACTCCCAGGGTGCCCGCCACGTCCAGCGTATCGACCGTCCCGTTGCCGTTGAAGCGGGCTTTTTTTCCCACGAAGACAGGTCCGGTGACCGTGCCTTGGTTGGTGAGCTTGCCAAGAACGTGCACCGCGCCGTTGATATGACCGCTGTTGAGTAATCTGGCCTTCGAGTCGACCAGGCTATTTGCGTCGAGACGATCGCTGTTCGACCATTCGCCTTGCTTCAAATACACATCCTGGAAATTGCGTATTTCGCCTAATTCGCCTCCCTGGGTATCCAGCTGCAAGACATTGGCTCCGCCGCCGCCGTCAGAGAGCCCGAAGAGTCTGCCTTGCTTGCTGACCATCACCAGATCGTCGCTGCCGTCCTTCAATAAGGCGTCTTCGCGAACGGTCGTCACGTTGTCGCGCTTTATATCTGCTGTTGGTGCCATGAACGCCTTGAGACGAGCCTGCATCTCGGCTGTTGTTTCCAAGGGGAGGGTTTCTCCGGCAACTGACTGAGCTATCGAAGACTCGACACAACCCAGTGCCAAGGCGATCGCCAGTGCGAGATGTTGGGGCAGGAATACATGTTTGGTAGGCATCGAATGCGATCTCTCATGGATGAGATCGCACTTTAGAAATTCCCTCTGGATGGCGATGCCAGCCATGTTCTCGCCGCAGACAGGATTTGGCGGATGGAATCTGTAGGCTGTTCGTGCCGCGATCAGCGCGTCGTCTGGTTGGATTTCAGGGTTCGCAGCTTTGCCCTACAGCTCTTACGGGCCTTTCTGTTTGATCGACATCTGAAGTTGTTCATCGGCCACACTCTGTGCTTTCGGCCGTTGAGGGATAGCGGCTTTTTGCGGGCAATCGTCGTGTTCGGAAGGCTTGTTTAGGTCCTTGGGATGAGAAGAGACGCGCTCCCTCTGAAAGCGCAATTGATCAACTGCTTGAACAAGATTGCACGAGCGCCCCCAATGGCGGCGCTTTTTGCTGCCTGTGTTTTTACATTTATGGCGGCTGTGCGGGGGACATCTTCGGGTGTGCCGGGTTCTCTTGTCCGGTCGGCTAACCCGCGTACAGCTGCCACCGATATTCGTTTAGCCGCGAACGGTGGTAGCTCCTGACTCAAGAGAGCAAAAACCGATGACCAAGTACCACCCCCTTCAAGCCAATACCAGCGTCGGCCCCACACTGTTTATCGACACAGAAGCTGGGGCCTCCGATCTTCCGGATACCGCTGCGCACCGCATCAAAGCCGCTCGCGACTTACTCAACAGTGTTTCCTGTCTCTGCATGAAAAACGCCGAGGGTTATGACCTGGAGCATTTCGCCAACGCCGCACATCTGTTGTTACAGGACGGATGTGATGCATTGGAAGTGTTGGGGTGGAGTATCGGTGGAGGTGATCCCCAATCCTCACCTGCTAGCGATTCTGCTGTACATCAGGCAGATCTTCCCGTCTAACCCCTAAGCTGCAGAGTTGGAGGAACCTTAGGATTGGGACTGATGACTTTGAATGGTCCGGCCCCTTCGCGAGCAGGCTCGCTCCCACAGGAATCCCTGTATGCCGTGAGGTCTGGGTCTGTCGAAGGTTCAGTGTGGGAGCGAGCCTGCTCGCGAAGGCGGTGGGTCAGTTGCGCAAGTGCTGGCACGTGCCTGCTCCTGCTCCTGCTGTTGCTCTGCTTTTGATTCTGATCTCAGCGCCCCATTAACCACGCTGGCCGAACGCAGGCATTGCGCAGTGGGCAACCCGGCATGGATGCCGGGTTAGCCGCGCTGGGCCATGGATGGCCCTTCGCGGCGGCCCACGGAGCAATGCCGGAGTGAGGGCACACCGAGCCCAGGCGAGGTGCCGAGTGGTGGGGCAAAGCGCTTTTGCTTACTTTTGGCGCTCTTCCAAAAGTGAGCCGCCGTAAGGGCGGAACCCCAAGCAGCCGTGACCGCAGCAACGGATATGTACACCATCCCCTAAGAGTACGCACCACCCCTGCAAACCCCAGCAACAGCTCAGCGGTTATGCAGATAAGCCTTCCCATAATGCCGCTCCATCCGCGCCTGAATCAGCTCCAACACAATGGACATCAACCAATAGATAACCGCCGCCGTAGTCAGCATCTCGATATACCGATAGCTGGAACGACCATAGGACTGCGCCAGAAACATCACCTCCCAGACCCCCATCACCGAGATCAGCGAAGAATCCTTGAGCATCGAGATGAACTGGTTGGTGGTCGGCGGGATGATGGTACGCATGGCCTGGGGCAGGGTGACGCGCCAGAAGATCACCGTTTCACCCATGCCCAGGGCGAGGGAGGCTTCTCGTTGGCCGTGAGGCACGCCGAGGATCCCGGCGCGGAAAATCTCACTCAGGTAGGCACCGTAGTTGAGTGACAGGGCGATGATTCCCGCAGCGATGGCGCCCGGGACCACGCCCAGTTGCGGCAGGCCCAGGTAGATCAGCAGGATCTGGATCAACAGCGGCGTGCCACGAAAGAACGACGCGTAGAAGCTGGCGATGCCGAACGCCACCGCGCTGCTGGACAAGCGTGCCAGCGCGGCGATGAAACCCAGCAGTGACGAGGCGACGATGGAGCACAGGCACAGGAACAGTGTCAGCACCGCGCCCTGCAGAAAGCCGTTGGGCGCCAGGTGCACGCCCAGCAGGTTTGGCAGTTTGTCGAGGATGATCGAGAACTTCAGGTCGAAACTCAGGAAGAAACTGGCGAACAGCACCAGCATCGCGGCCCAGGTCAGATACAGCCGTGTGCGAAAACCGAAGATTTTTTGCAGGCGCGACTCAGCCACCGGTGGCGGTGGCTGGATAGGGGGCGGAAAAGAACTCATTGGCTGATGTCGGCACCGATCCATTTTTGCGAAAGCTTGCTCAGGGTGCCGTCCTGCTTCAGTTGGGCAAAGACTTCACGCACCTTGCTGTTCCACTCGGCGTCGCCTTTCTCGATGGCAACCGAATTCGGCTCTGAATACAGCGGCTCGCCGGCCAGTTTGAAGCGCTTGTCTTCGGTCAGGCGTGGCTGCGCGGTCACCAGGTTGGTCAGCACCGCATCCAGCCGAACCCCGGCGCCGAGGCCCAGGTCCTGGAACGCCACGTTGTCGGTATCGTATGGCGCGATCTGCACATCCTCGAACGGGTAGCTCAGCTGGGTATCCTCGGCGCCTTCGATCACCAGGTTCTTGTTCAGGTAGCTTTCGTAGCTGGAGGCGCTGGTGAGGCCGACTTTCTTGCCGCTCAAGTCCTTGGCGCCATGGATGCTGTCGTCCTTGGCGTTGACCACGATCACCGCGGGCGAGGCGTAGTACTGCACCGGAAAATCGAACACTTCGGCGCGGGCCTTGCTCGGTGTCATTGAGCAGATGCAGATGTCGTAGCGGCCACTCCAATGGCCGGCCGCGATCACATCCCACGAGGGCGTTTCCAAGCGCAGCTTGACCCCAAGTTTTTGCGCGACGGCCTTGGCGACGTCCACGTCGAAACCGTCGAGCTGATTCTGGTCATTGAGAAAAGAGAAGGGCGGGTAGCTTTCCATCAACACGCCGACCAGTTCTTTTTTCTGCTCGATACGATCCAGCGTGGTGCCGGCAAGGATCGATGAGGAAGCGGCCAGCAGCGTCAAGCCCAGGGCAAGCGGTAGAGGTAATTTCACGATGAATCCCAGGCTGAAAAATAGGTTGTGATTGGCGGAAGAGTGCGCATTAAATAGTTATAAGAACGACTCCGATAGTGAGTATTTTTCATAAGCTTATGAGTGAATCGCATATGGCCGCAGCAAGGACAACTATTCTCGACGGCGGCATGGGCCGTGAGCTACAACGCCGTGGTGCGCCGTTTCGACAGCCCGAGTGGTCGGCCCTGGCCCTGAGCGAAGCGCCCCAGGCTGTGGAGGCAGTGCATGCGGCTTATATCGCCAGCGGCGCCGATGTGATTACCAGCAACAGCTACGCCGTGGTGCCCTTTCATATCGGTGAAGCGCGCTTTGCCGAGGAAGGCCAGGCGTTGGCGGCATTGGCGGGGGAATTGGCCCGGCGGGCAGTGGAGGCTTCAGGCAAAGCGGTGCGGGTGGCCGGATCGCTCCCTCCGCTGTTCGGTTCCTACCGTCCCGATCTGTTCGACGCGTCCCGCGCCAGCGAGCTGCTGGCGCCATTGGTTGCTGGCCTGGCGCCCCATGTCGACCTGTGGCTGGCCGAGACCCAGAGTTCGACCGTCGAGGCGCGGGCCATTCATGCCGGACTGCCGAAGGACGGCAAGCCGTTCTGGCTGTCGTTTACCTTGAAAGACGAAGACACCGATGAAGTCCCGCGCCTGCGCTCCGGCGAGCCGGTGGCGGACGCCGCGGCAGTGGCGGCGGAGCTGGGGGTCGAGACGCTGCTGTTCAATTGCAGCCAGCCCGAGGTGATTGGCGCAGCGATCGACGCGGCGCGCGAAACCTTCGAGCGCCTGGGCGTGCAAATCCACATCGGTGCCTACGCCAACGCCTTCCCGCCGCAGCCCAAGGAAGCGACAGCCAATGACGGGTTGGACCCGCTGCGCGAAGACCTCGATCCGCCGGGCTATCTGCGGTGGGCGGCAGACTGGCGCAAGCGTGGGGCCAGTCACCTGGGCGGCTGTTGCGGCATCGGGCCGGAGCACATTGCGGTGTTGGCACAGCAACTGCGCTGACCCTGGCTGCAAGCCCCGTGGCGAGGAAGCAAGCGCCTTCGTCACGCGGGCGCCGGGCGGTTCGCGCCGAGGGTCAGGCTCGGCACTGCGCGAGACTGCGCACCTGGCCATCCGCGCTTTGGTTTTCCTCACTCAGCCAGCGCTCGAAGGCTGCGCCGATCGCTGGCCATTCCAAGTCCAGCATCGAATACCACGCGGTGTCGCGGTTCTGCCCCTTGACCACCATATGCTGGCGAAATACGCCTTCAAACGTGAACCCCAGCCGCTCGGCGGCATACCGGGAACGGGCGTTGGCGTTGTTACATTTCCATTCCAGGCGTCGATAGCCCAGGGCGAAACACTCTTTCGCCAGCAGGTACACCGCCTCGGTACTTTTCGGCGAGCGCTGCATCGGCGCGCCGAAGGTGACATGGCCAATCTCGATACGGCCTTGGGCCGGCACGATGGACATCAGGCTGAGAATACCTTGCACGTCGCCACTGGCGCGGTCGATCACGCTGAAGAAATACGGATCGACGTTGGCCGCATGGTTGTTCAGCCAGGTATCGAACCCGCTGCGCTCCTTGAACGGGCCGTAGGGCAGGTAATCCCAGAGTTTCGGATCGGCGCCGGGACCTTCGAGGGCTTGCCACAATCCGTCGGCGTGACGCGCCCGGTCGAGTTTTTCCAGGCGGATGAAGCGTCCTTCGAGCAAGCGCGCAAACGGCGCCGGGACACCTTTCCAATCAGCGAGCGAAGTCGACATGCTGCGTTCCTTAAAGGGCTTTGCGAAATTGAATGTAGCCAGGTCGTTCGGCGATGCGCTCGTAGAGCTGGATCGCGGTCGCGTTGGTCTCGTGGGTCAGCCAGTGCACTTTGCAGCACCCGTCGGCCTTGGCGGTGGTGTAGACAAATTCGATGAGCTGGCGACCTGCGCCCTTGCCTCGGCAGTGTTCTGCCACCAGCAGATCCTGAAGATAGCAGGAGTTCTCGATGCTCCAGTTGGAACGATGGTAGATGAAATGCACCAGGCCCACCGCCGTGTCGCTATCCCAGGCGAGCGCGCCATGGGTGGGCTCACGGTCGTCGAGCAAACGTTGCCAGGTGCTCTGGCACACCGCGTCCGGCAATTCGGTGTTGTAGAACCGCAAGTAGGCCTGCCATAGCGGCAGCCAGGCGGCGTGGTCGGCGGCGGTGACAGGGCGGATCTCAAGCTGGCTCATGTTCACTCCTGAGGCATTTGTTCAGGCATCAGGCGTGCAAGTGCCTGGTCCTGCGGGTCGGGGCTCGCGGCGAGCCCGTTGCGAACCCCGGCGGCATCCGCGGGGCTACGGTTCTGGCTGAGCTTGCGCTTGCCTTCCAGGCGCTGGATGGGCAGGGCGAAGCCAACGATGGCCTTGAGCATGCTGTCGATGTATTCCGCCGGGGCGTCGTCGACTTTCCACGGCTCGGCCCGACCGCTTTCATGGCGCTGAGTAAGATCGCCGACCAGGTTGCGCAGCCGTTGAGGATCGCTGAACACCTCGGCCTTGCCATAGGCGTGGACGGCGAGGTAATTCCAAGTGGGCACGACCTTGCCGTGCTCGGCCTTGCCGGGGTAGAAACCCGGACTGACGTAAGCGTCGGCGCCTGCAAATATCACCAGCGCTTCGGCGCCCGCTTCCAGGTCACGCCACTGCGGATTGGCGCGAGCCATGTGTCCATGGAGGGTTCCGTTCGGCCCCTGTCGAGTGTCCAGCAGCAGCGGCAGATGGCTGGCCTGCAAGCCGTGTTCACCGTGGGTAATCAATACGGCGAGGCGACAGTCATCCATCATGCGATGCAAGTGAGGCAGGTCTTCCACAGCAAAGGCTTTTGGGTTGTACATGGAAATTTTCCTTGGCGATTGCCTGCATCGTAGGCAGGCTATTGGTCTGTTGTAAGAGCCACTTCCGGCCAATTCGACAGGTCCATTTTCAGGTGCAGCCATGCCCGATGCCATACCGCCATTGTCCTTCAACCCCGCCGGTATCGAGCTGGACCGCCGCCATGGGCTCAGTCGCCAGCTCTATCAAGCCTTGCGTGCGCGAGTATTGGACGGACGCCTGGCCAGCGGCACACGGTTGCCGGCCAGCCGCGACCTGGCGGCGGCGTTGTCGATTTCCCGCAACAGCGTGGTACGTGCCTACGACCAACTGTATGCCGAAGGCTTCATAGAAGGGCGAGTGGGCGACGGCACCTACGTGGCGAAACTTTCACCGCTGGCGTTGCCATCTGGAAAATTATCCACAAAACCATCCACAGGGTTTTCAACAGGCTTACCCACAGCCTTATCCACAATTCAGCCTGATTCCCCTGTGTTTCCATCCAGCAAAGTTATCCACAGCAACGCGCTCGAACGGGTCGAAAAGCATCATTTGGCCCAGCCCCCGAGCGGACCGCCTAGAGCGTTTCGGGTCGGTGTCCCGGCGTTCGATCTGTTTCCTTTCGACGTGTGGGCCAAGCTGAACGCGGCGTTCTGGCGAAAACCGGACCTGCAGCAGTTATGCTACGGCGATGCCCAAGGCGATGCGCGCCTGCGCGGCCTGGTCGCGGCCTACCTGCGTAGTTCACGGGGTTTGCACTGCTCGGCTGAGCAAATTGTGATCACCAGCGGCGCGCAACAGGCGATCAGCCTTTGTGCACAGTTGCTGGTGGACCCTGGCGACATCGTCGCGGTGGAAAATCCCGGCTATCGCGCCGCGGGGCATGCGTTTGCCGTGGCCGGTGGCGATGTGCGGGGCGTGCCGGTGGACAGCGACGGGCTCGATTGTGCAGCGCTGGCTGCGCTTGACCACTGTCGGCTGGCTTACGTGACGCCATCCCATCAATATCCGACCGGGGTGGTCATGAGTCTGGCACGGCGTCTGGAACTGCTGGCCTGGGCCGGGCGCAACGACGGCTGGATCGTCGAAGACGACTATGACGGCGAGTACCGCTACAGCGGCGCGCCGCTGGCGCCCTTGGCTGCGCTGGATCGTGGAGGCCGCGTCCTGTATGTCGGGACGTTCGGCAAGGTTGCGTTCCCGGCGTTGCGCCTGGGTTACCTGGTGTTGCCGCCCGGCCTGGTCGATGCCTTCGCCCGCCGTCGGGCGGTGGATGTGCGCCATTCTGAAGTCAGCACTCAAGCGGTGATGGCCGAGTTCATGGCCGCTGGACATTTCCAGCGGCACATCAGGCGTATGCGTCGAGCCGCTCTGGCCCGCCGCGATGCGCTTCTGGCGGGCTGGCCGGAGGCTGTCGCAGGCGTTGGCGCGATGCCCACCGTGGTCGCCGGGCTGCATGTCACGGTTCCAGTGCAGAGCGTCGAGCGCGAGCATGAACTGATTGCCCTGGCCACCGGCGTGGGCGTCGAAATCAATGGCCTGAGCAGTTATTGGCTGCCCGCCACGGCGCCGTCCCAAATCCGTGCAGGCATGGTGCTGGGGTTCGCCGCCGTGCCGCCTGCGGCGATAGACGCTGCGCTGGCAAGCTTGGCAAAAGCCTGGGGAGGCCGCTGATACGGAACCAGGGGCGGGTCCCGTACCAAGGCTGCAGCCTGCGTCACTGACCGGATTTTATCCGCGTCCAGGCCCTCGTCCGTGCCCGCTCGGCATCCCTCGGCAAGGGTTGCAACGTGTAGAGCGTCGCCATTGCCGCCTCGGTCGGATACAGGTTGGGATTGTTGCGGATCGCCGGATCGACCATGTCGGTGGCGTCCTTGTTCGGGTTCGGGTAGCCGACAAAATCACTGACGGGCGCGATCACCTTCGGCTGCAACAGATAGTCGATGAAGGCGTAGGCGTCGTCCGGGTTCTTCGCGCCCTTGGGAATGGCCAGCATGTCGAACCAGATCGGCGCGCCTTCCTTGGGCAGGCGCATATCCACGGTCACGCCGTTCTTGGCCTCCTTGGCGCGGTTGGCGGCCTGGGAGAAGCTGCCGGAGTAGCCGACCGCTACGCAGATGTCGCCGTTGGCGATGTCGGCCATGTATTTGGATGAGTGAAAATAGGTGATGTGCGGCCGGATTTTCATCAGCAGCGCTTCGGCCTTGGCATAGTCCGCCGGTTTCTTGCTGTTGGGATCCAGGCCCAGGTGCTGCAGGGCCAAGGGCAGGATTTCCGAAGGCGAATCGAGCAGGGCCACGCCGCACTGCTTGAGCTTGCTGATGTTTTCTTCCTTGAAGATCAGGTCCCAACTGTCCACCGGCGCATTGTCGCCCAGCGCGGCCTTGACCTTGGCCGGGTTGAAGCCGATCAGGATGGTGCCGTACATGTAGGGCACCGCAAACTTGTTGCCCGGATCGTTGGCTTCGATCAGCTTCATCAGCTTGGGATCGAGGTGGTTCCAGTTCGGCAATTTGCTGCGGTCCAGGGGCTGAAATACGCCGGCCTCGATCTGTTTGGCCAGGAACACATTGGACGGCACCACCACGTCGTAGCCGGCGTTACCGGTTAGCAGCTTGGCCTCCAGGGCTTCGTTGGTGTCGAAGATGTCGTAGACCAGTTTGACCTGGCTGTGCTGCGCCTTGAAATCTTCCAGGGCCTTGGGCGTGATGTAGTCGAACCAGTTGTAGACACGCAGGGTGCGCTCCTCGGCCTGGGCCGCGCCGCACAGCAGCGTGGCGCAGAGGGCTGGAGCCATCAGACGCTTGAGTCTTTTCATGCTGATATTCCTCATTGGGCGCTTTGAAAACCTTCGAGAACGTTCACCGCGTTGATGCCGATTTCGGTCACCGCATAACCACCCTCCATCACGAACAGCGTCGGTTTGCCGAGCGCCGCGATGCGTTTGCCCATCGCCAGGTAATCCGGACTGTCGAGCTTGAATTGAGAGATCGGGTCGTCCTTGAAGGTGTCCACGCCCAGGGAGACGACGATGACATCGGCGTCATAGTCCCGGAGCTCGCCGCAGGCCAGCTCGAGGGCGGCGCTCCAGCTGTCCCAGCCGGAACCGGCGGGCAGCGGGTAGTTGAAATTGAATCCCGTGCCGGCGCCTTCGCCGCGTTCATCGGCGTAGCCCAGGAAGAACGGGAATTCGGCTTCGGGATGGCCATGAATCGAGGCGAACAGTACATCGCTGCGTTGGTAGAAAATCGATTGAGTGCCGTTGCCATGGTGGTAGTCGACATCAAGGATCGCGACCTTCCGGTGGCCCTGGTCAAGGAACGCCTGGGCGGCGATGGCCGCGTTGTTGAGATAGCAATAGCCCCCCATCAAGTCGCTGGCGGCGTGGTGCCCCGGTGGCCGGCACAACGCGAAGGCACTGCGGGCACCATGCTGGATTTCGGCCTGGGCCGTGAGGGCGACCTGGGCTGCGCTGTAGGCGGCCTGCCAGGTGCCGGCGGTAATCGGGGCGCCGCCGTCGAAACTGTAGTAACCGAGTTGACCGTGCAGGCTCGTCGGGATCACGGTGCGCAGGGTGCGCGCCGGCCAGGTATAAGGCAGCAGGTCGCCGTCACGGTTGAATTCGCTCCAGCGGTCCCAGGCACCCTTGAAGAACTCCAGGTATTGCGGACTGTGGATGCGCTGTATCGGCGCCAGGCCAAAATCCCGTGGCGCCTCCACCGGCCCCAACGCCTGGGCCTTGACCCGCTCCAGCACATGATCGGCGCGGGAGGGCATTTCGAAGCAGGGCATCAGCTGCCCGTCCATCAACTCGCACCGTCCATGGTGCAGGTGGTGATCGTCGGAATAGATCGTCAGCATTCTTGTTCTCCGCAGGGGCTGATCCGGTATCCACAGTCTTGCGGCGCGCCGCGTTTGGGAGAACGGCAGGAGAGGCCAAAAGGGGATCGAAATGGCCAAAATAGTTGACCGTAAATCGCCCCTTGTTGGCGCGGGCATGCGCCGGTTCGGGGCAACACCGGAGATTAAGAACTCCGCTGACCCCGTGGCGAGGGAGCTTGCTCCCGCTGGGTGGCGAAGCCGCCCCAAAAACGCTTAGCGCATCTTCTACAGATAAACCGCGTTATCCGGTTTGCGACGGCTACGCCGCCGAGCGGGAGCAAGCTCCCTCGCCACGGGGGGCTGCGTTCATGGCCTGAACTGACTCGGCGCGACGCCGCTCCAGCGGACAAATGCGTGGCGGAAGCTGGCTGTTTCGCTGAAACCGAGCATTTCGGCGATCCGGTAGATCGGCAATTGATCTTCACCGAGCATCTGCTTGGCCCGTTCGAAGCGCAGTTCATCGAGCAATTCCTGGTAGCTGCAGCCCAGGTCCTTGAGATGCCGGCGCAGGGTGCGCGCCGAGCAGTTCATCTGTTCGGCCAAGCCTTCCAGGCCTGGCGGGGCATCCAGCTGCTCGGCGAGCGAGTGGCGGATGCGTCCCAGCCAGGCCTGCCGGCCGGTGAACTCGGTGTTCTGCCGGCGGCAGCGTTCGGCCATGGCGTGGTGAGTGATGGGATCAGCCAGTGGCAAGGGCTGCGCAAGCCAGTGACGATCGAAGGCGAACGCGTTGTCGATGCTGTCAAAACGCACGGGGCACTCGAACAGGGCCTCATAACGTGCCTGATAATCCGGTGCCGAGTGTTCGAAACGCGTCGCCCGCAAGGGGAGCGCATGGCCGAGCAGGTCGTTGCAGATGACCCTCAGCGAGACCATGCAGAACTCGGCATTAAACACCGCCAGGGCCGGGTTTTCCCGATAGTCGCTGGCGCTGAGCCAGATGTGCTCGCCGTCGTCTTCCAGTGTCAGCTCAAAGAGTGTTCCCAATAGCGCCGGGTAACGCAGCGCCAGGCGTAAAGCGTCACCTAAGGTGGCGCTGGTGAGCAGGGCATAGCCGAGCATGCCGTAGGACGAAACGTGCATGTTGCGGCCCAATTCCAGGCCTATGTCACGTTTGAGCGCCACGGCGTTGGCGCAGACCTGCATTTCCTGGTTGGTGGTGATGCGCGTGTCGGCGCGGCTCAGGTCCGCCATGCTGATACCGCTGCCGGCCAAAAGCGCTTCACTGGGCAAGCCTTCGTTCCTGAAGGCGTTGAGCACCAGGGAGACCGCGTTGAGCGTGGTGAGGTGGGAATGCAGCATGGTCCGTTTCCAGCCGAGGGAAGACCGGAGACGGAGCAAGTTGTATGCCGGTTGAAATCGGAAGTTCAACGCGATACCTGTGGGAGCGAGCTTGCTCGCGATTCCGGTGTGTCAGATAACCACTGATGCGACTGATACAACGCTATCGCGAGCAAGCTCGCTCCCACAGGGTTTTGCAAGGTCTCAGATCAGCTCCCCACAAAGATCCAGCTCAACCAGCCGCCGAACCTCATCCACCGGCAAGCCCGCACCGATCAACGCCTGCAACTTGCCGAATGCAGCCTCGCGGGTCATGCCGCCGCCGGACAGCACGCCGACGCCGCGCAAGCGACTGCCGGCTTCGTAGACGTCCAGCTCGACGCCGCCTTCATGGCATTGAGTGACCGCCACGACCACCACGCCGTTGTCCCGCGCCCGTTCCAGGCTGGCGAGGAAGGCCGGGTTGTCGCTCGGACCGGTGCCGCTGCCGTAGCACTCCAGGACCAGGCCCCGGATGCCGCTGCCCAGCAAGCCATCGATAACCTCGGCGCCAATGCCAGGGAACAATGGCAACGCCGCGACATTTGCCAACTGTTTCGGCTGGTTGTAATTCAACTGCGCCGGCAGCGACGAGGCCTTGATGCCGCCGCCCTGGCGCTCCAGGCGCTTGAACGGATGGCGACCAAAGCTGCGCACCTTGGCGCAGCGGGTCGGCGCCAGCAGTTCACCGTGGAAATACAGCTGGACGCCCGGTGCCAGGCCTTGGCCGAGGGCGACCAGCGCGCCACTGAGGTTTTCCCAGGCGTCGCTGTCGGTCACGCCGGCGGGCAGCATCGAACCGGTGAAGCAAACCCGCGCGTGCAAGCCGAGCAACTGGAAACTCATGGCGGCGGCGCTGTAGGCCAGTGTGTCGGTACCGTGCAGGATCAGGACACTGTCGCAGCCCTGTACATCGACGGCATCGACCACCGCTTCGCGCAGTTGCTGCCAGTAGGCCGGGGTCATGTTGGCGCTGTCGATCAGCGGCGAAATTTCCCGGAAGCGCCATTGCGGGATAACCAGTTCGGGCTGGCTGTGCAGGTAGTCGCGCATCCGCGCTTCGAAACCGGATGCCGGGGCCAGGCCGTTGGCGCTGGCCTGCATGCCGATGGTGCCGCCGGTGTAGAGCACCATGACGTGCTGGGCGGCGGGATAGGTCGAGGCATTCATGGGGTGTTCTCCGAGGACGAAAACAGCAGCTTCACTCGCTGCTGCAACATAAGGCCGAGCATGACGCCGACCTTGTGTTGTGTCACGCCGGGCGCAGGGGATGCGCCCGGTTTTTTCAAACAACCTGCTGATCAGCGTTGCGCTGCGGCCAGGCTCGCGGAGGCGTTGCCGGATTCAGCGGCGGGGTTCGACGGGTTCGCTGGCCAGGCCTTGCGGTCCAGGTCCAGGTCGGGGAATTTGCTGGAATCGAAGACCGGAACCTTGATACCAGCCGAACGCTGGTCGTCATAGTCGCGCAGGATGCGCATGCCGACCTTGAACAGCAGGAACAGCGCGATCAGGTTCACGAACGCCAGCAGCGTCATGGTGATGTCGGCGAACGCGAACACGGTGCCGAGGTTCTCGATGGCGCCCCAGAAAATCAGTCCCAGGACCAAGGCGCGATAGGCCATCAGCGCCTTGCGGTTTTCACCCAGCATGAAGCGCAGGTTGTTTTCGCCCAGGTAATAGTTGTAGAGGATCGAGGTGAACACGAACAACGACAGGGCCACGGAGATGAATATCCGGCCCCAGTCGCCGACCACGGCCGCCAGGGAGTTCTGGGTCAGGGCAATGCCGTCGCCTTCGAAGCCTGGGGTGTAGAAACCCGACAGCAGGATCAGCAGCGCGGTGCAGGTGCAGATCACGAACGTGTCGAGGAAAACGCTGAACGCCTGGACCACGCCTTGGGCGACCGGATGCTCCACCGACGCCACGGCGGCCACGTTAGGCGCACTGCCCAGGCCGGCTTCGTTGGCGAACACGCCACGCTTGACGCCCATGACGATGGCGCTGCCGATCAGGCCGCCAAAGGCCTGGTCCAGACCGAAGGCGCTCCTGACGATCGTCGCCAGCATGCCCGGTACATGTTCGAATTGCAGCACGATCACGTAGAGGGTCACGGCGATGTAGGCCAGGGTCTTGACCGGTACCAGCAGGTCCGCAACCTTGGCGATTCGCTTGATCCCGCCGATGAATACCAGGCCCAGCAGCACCGCCAGGCCGAGGCCGGTGTAGGTGGTATCGAGGCCGAAGGCGTTATTCAGGGAGTGAGTGACGGCGTGGGCTTGCAGGCCGTTGAAGGCGAAGCCGAAGGTGATCAGCAGCAGGAACGCCATGATCATGCCCAGCCAGCGTTTTTGCAGGCCGTGCTGGATGTAGTAGGACGGACCACCACGGAACTGGCCTTCGGAATCGCAGCGCTTGTAGAGCTGGCCGAGGGAGCACTCGAAGAAGCTGCTGGACATGCCGACCAGCGCGGTCACCCACATCCAGAACACCGCACCTGGCCCGCCGAGGGTCACGGCGATGCCGACACCGGCGATGTTGCCCGCGCCGACACGGCCGGCAAGGCTGAGCATCAGGGCCTGGAAGGAGCTGAGCTGGTCAGTGCTGCTTTTCAGGCTGTCCCGGAACACCGAGAACATATGAAAGAAGTGACGGAACTGGACGAAACGCGAGCGGATCGTGAAGTAGCCACCGAGCCCGACAATGAGCACGATCAGCACTTTCCCTGAGAGGAAGTCGTTGATGACTTCGAGCATGAGTATTCCTCGCTGTTTTTTGTTTAAGCAAATGCTGGCCATTTGGAAACATCGTGTTACATCGGCCGGCGCGCGGCACGACAGTTGAGGCGATGTTCGTCCCGGTCCACTTCGCGGGTTTGTTATTAGTTCGGTTTTCGCATGTTGTGAGGTCTCGCTACCGACGACCACTCATGCGAAGAGGGGCGGCACTATACCTATCAGTGCGGCGCCCGTCTGCACAGTTGTGGTGCGTGCGACGAAACGGACCCTTGTATCTTCTGGCCTATCGGTCAGGTTCTTGTGGAAGTGAGCCGGCTCTGGATAGCTGGCGACGCGGGGTACAACGGCAGCGCGTCGCTGTTTATCGCGAGTAGGCTTGCTCCTACAAATTTGCTCCCGCTTTCAGTTGTCGGTTAAAAAAAAGGGCCTGGGGAACGAGTCCCCAAGCCCTCAAAAGGTGAGAGGTGTCTAGTCCCTCGACCTGGTGAGCAGTGGTCGCGTCGATCAAGCCTTCAGTGGGACCAGACGCGGGGCAATCATGTTTTCCGGGCGCAGGATGTCGTCGAGCATGGCGTCGTCGAGCAAGCCTTCCTCGCGCACCAGTTCCAGCACGCCGCGGCCGCTTTCCAGGGCAACGCGGGCGATGCGGGTGGCGTTTTCATAGCCGATGTACGGGTTCAGGGCGGTAACCAGGCCGATCGAGTGCTCGACCAGTTCGCGGCAGCGCGCTTCGTTGGCGGTGATGCCGACGATGCAGTGTTCGCGCAGCATGTCCATGGCCCGTTGCAGCAGGCGGATCGAGTCGAAGATCTTGAAGGCGATCAGCGGCTCCATCACGTTCAGTTGCAGTTGGCCGCCTTCGGCCGCCATGGTCAGCGCCAGGTCGTTGCCGATGATCTGGAACGCGACCTGGTTGACCGCTTCAGGGATCACCGGGTTGACCTTGCCAGGCATGATCGAACTGCCTGGCTGGCGGGCCGGCAGGTTGATTTCGTTGATGCCGGTGCGCGGGCCGCTGGACAGCAGGCGCAAGTCGTTGCAGATCTTCGACAGCTTGACCGCGGTGCGCTTGAGCATGCCGGAGAAAAGCACGAAGGCGCCCATGTCGGAGGTCGCTTCGATCAGGTCGGCGGCCGGAACCAGCGGCTGGCCGCTGATGGTCGCCAGGCGTTGTACGGCCAGGGCCTGGTAACGCGGATCGGCGTTGATGCCGGTACCGATGGCGGTGCCGCCCAGGTTCACTTCGGTGAGCAATTCAGGCGCCAGGGTTTTCAGGCGCGCCAGGTCTTCGCTCAGGGTGGTGGCGAAGGCGCGAAATTCCTGGCCAAGCGTCATCGGCACGGCGTCTTGCAGTTGGGTACGGCCCATTTTCAGGACGTGGCTGAATTCCTCGCCCTTGGCGGCGAACGCCTGGATCAGGCTGTCGAGGCTGGCCAGCAACGCGTCGTGGCCCAGCAGCAGACCCAGGCGGATCGCGGTCGGGTAGGCGTCGTTGGTCGACTGCGCCATGTTCACGTCGTTGTTCGGATGCAGATACTGGTATTCGCCCTTCTGGTGACCCATGGCCTCCAGCGCGATGTTGGCGATGACTTCGTTGGCATTCATGTTGGTCGACGTGCCGGCGCCGCCCTGGATCATGTCCACCACGAACTCTTCGTGGAAATCGCCGCGGATCAATCGTGCACAGGCTTCGCTGATGGCGGCGTGCTTGGCTTCGCTGAGCTGGCCCAACTCACGGTTGGCGTCAGCGGCGGCTTGCTTGACCATTGCCAGACCGACCACCAGTTTCGGGTAATGCGAGATCGGGACGCCGGAGAGACGAAAGTTGTTGATCGCTCGCAGGGTCTGGATGCCGTAATACGCTTGCGCCGGTACTTCGAGTACGCCAAGCAGGTCTTTTTCTGTGCGGAATGATGCAGCGGAGGACATGATGGAAATCATCTCAATAAGGACCCGGTCTGAGCCGGAACGCTGTGAATCCTAGGCTTTCAGAAAATTTAGGGCCAATGCTGTTAAACACTGGCCTATGCACATTCGGCATAATGCGCGTGTGACGCCGATGACGCGGCGAACGTGTGACCTGTTTTGGTGCGTCCTACGGGAGGACGGAGATGAATCTTGAAAGCAAATGGCTGGAGGACTTCAGTGCCTTGGCCGCGACGCGCAGTTTTTCCCAGGCGGCCGAGCGCCGCTTTGTGACGCAACCCGCGTTCAGCCGGCGGATCCGCAGCCTGGAAGCGGCGCTGGGGCTGACCCTGGTCAACCGCTCCCGCACGCCGATCGAACTGACCGCGGCGGGACAGCTATTCCTGGTGACGGCGCGTACGGTGGTCGAGCAGTTGGGCGAAGTGCTGCGGCACTTGCACCACCTGGAGGGCGGGCAGGGCGAAGTTATCCAGGTAGCGGCGGCACATTCCCTGGCGTTGGGTTTCTTTCCGCGCTGGATCGCCCAGTTGCGCAACGAAGGCATGAACATCGCCACGCGGCTGGTGGCGACCAACGTCGGTGATGCCGTGCATGCGCTGCGCGAAGGGGGCTGCGACTTGATGCTGGCCTTCTACGACCCGGATTCGGCGATGCAGATGGACCCGGAGATTTTCCCGTCGCTGCACCTGGGCCAGACCGAAATGCTCCCCGTCTGCGCGGCCGATGCCGACCGCAAGCCGTTGTTCGACCTGGAGGGCGAGACCAGCGTGCCCCTGCTGGCCTACAGCGCCGGCGCTTTTCTGGGCCGTTCGGTGAACCAGTTGTTGCGCCAGCGCGCCCTGCGTTTCACCACGGTCTACGAGACGGCCATGGCTGACAGCCTGAAAAGCATGGCCTTGGAAGGCCTGGGCATCGCCTGGGTGCCGCACCTGAGTGTGCGCAACGAACTGGCCCGGGGCGAGCTGGTGATCTGCGGGGGCGCGCAATGGCACGTGCCGCTGGAAATCCGCCTGTACCGCTGCGCCCTGGTACGCAAGGCCAATGTGCGGTTGTTGTGGCGCAAGCTGGAGGGTGGCGCGGCGCAGGGTGCCATCGGATCCTGAAACAACGCATCTCCCTGTGGGAGCGAGCTTGCTCGCGATGAGGCCCTGGCATTCACAGCTGCGGTGACTGACCTGGCGCTATCGCGAGCAAGCTCGCTCCCACAGGGATCTGTGTTGTTGTTCAGCTGACCTCCGAGTCAATAAAACCGCCGCTTTAGCGCAAACGACAGATGGTCGGCGAAAGTGCGTTTAATCCGCCATTTTCGGTATACTGCCCGGCCTTCGGTCGGTCCACCCGGCCATAATTCGTACAACAAGCCACGCCGGTTTCCTGCGTGGCTTGTTGTTTTTTGACGCGCCCCAGGGCGCCCAGAGAGAAGAGGCACGACGATGAGTGCACTGGTTGGCGTGATCATGGGCTCCAAGTCCGATTGGTCCACCCTTAGCCACACCGCCGATATGCTGGAAAAGCTCGGCATCCCCTACGAGGTGAAAGTGGTGTCCGCCCACCGCACGCCGGACCTGCTGTTCCAGTACGCCGAAGAAGCCGAGGCGCGTGGCATCGAAGTGATCATCGCCGGCGCCGGCGGTGCGGCTCACCTGCCTGGCATGTGCGCGGCCAAGACGCACTTGCCGGTACTGGGCGTGCCGGTACAGTCGTCGATGCTCTCGGGCGTCGATTCGTTGCTGTCGATCGTGCAGATGCCGGCCGGCATCCCGGTTGCCACCCTGGCCATCGGCAAGGCCGGTGCGATCAACGCGGCCCTGTTGTCAGCGAGTATCCTGGGCGCCAAGCATCCGCAGTTTCATACCGTGCTGAAAAAATTCCGCGCTGAGCAGACAGACAGCGTCCTGGACAATCCAGACCCACGCATTGCCTGAGGTTGTTGACGAATGAAGATCGGTGTAATCGGTGGCGGCCAGTTGGGTCGCATGTTGGCCTTGGCGGGTACGCCGCTGGGGATGAACTTCGCTTTCCTGGATCCGGCGCCGGACGCCTGTGCCGCGGCACTGGGTGAACACCTGCGTGCCGATTACGGCGATCAGGACCACCTGCGCCAGCTGGCCGACGAAGTCGACCTGGTGACCTTCGAATTCGAAAGCGTCCCGGCCGAGACCGTTGCCTTCCTGTCCCAGTTCGTCCCGGTCTTCCCGAGCGCCGAAGCCTTGCGCATCGCCCGCGATCGGTGGTTCGAAAAGAACATGTTCAAGGAACTGGGCATTCCGACCCCGGCCTTCGCCGACATTCAGTCCCAGGCCGACCTGGAAGCCGCCGTTGCGTCCATCGGCTTGCCGGCCGTGCTCAAGACCCGCACCCTGGGTTACGACGGCAAGGGCCAGAAGGTCCTGCGCAACCCGGAAGACGTCCCCGGGACATTCGCCGAACTGGGCAGTGTCGGCTGCCTGCTGGAAGGTTTCGTGCCTTTCACCGGCGAAGTCTCGCTGATCGCCGTGCGTGCCCGTGACGGTGAAATCCGTTTCTACCCGCTGGTGCACAACACCCACAAGGACGGCATCCTCAAGCTGTCCGTCGCCAGCACCGATCACCCGCTGCAAGCCTTGGCTGAAGATTATTCCAGCCGGGTACTCAAGCAGCTCGATTATGTCGGCGTCATGGCGTTCGAGTTCTTTGAAGTGGATGGCGGCCTCAAGGCCAATGAAATCGCCCCGCGCGTGCACAACTCCGGGCACTGGACCACCGAAGGCGCCGAGTGCAGCCAGTTCGAAAACCACCTGCGGGCGGTCGCCGGGCTGCCGCTGGGGTCGACGGCCAAGGTCGGCGAAAGCGCGATGCTGAACTTCATCGGCAAGGTGCCGGACACCGAGAAAGTCCTGGCGATCGCCGACTGCCACCTGCATCACTACGGCAAGGCGTTCAAGGTCGGGCGCAAGGTTGGTCACGCCAACCTGCGTTGCGCCGACCGGGCCACGCTGGCCCAGCAGATCATCAAGGTCGAGACGCTGATCGCCGAGCAATAATCTGAAACATCGGTGGAACCATTCGTCGGCCGTCTTCTCTCATGGCAAGGTGCCAAAGTCTGACTAGGCTTTGGCATAGCTACTCAATTAGAGGGGAATACCATGGGAATCATCGGAACCATTTTTATCGGCCTGATCGTTGGCCTGCTCGCGCGTTTCCTGAAGCCTGGCGATGACAGCATGGGCTGGATCATGACCATCCTGCTGGGTATCGGCGGTTCGCTGGCAGCCACTTACGGCGGCCAGGCCCTGGGCATCTATCAGGCAGGCGAAGGCGCTGGTTTCCTCGGTGCCCTAGTGGGCGCGGTGGTGCTGCTGGTGATCTACGGCCTGATCAAAAGGAACTGATCAAAGCGCGAAAGTCCTCTGCGCGTGGCGCGCGCGGAGGGCTAGAATGCCCGGCGTCGTATTTTCCCTTATGCCGAGCCCTTTCATGCGCCGTCTACTGCTGACCTTCCTTCTGCTGGGCACTGGCCTGGCCCACGCTGCCGAGCTGCCCGAAACCGACTGGCTCGAACTGATGCCCAAGTCGGACCAGAAGGCCCTTGAGGCCATGCCCGAAATCGATCACAACTCCCCCGAAGCCAACGGCACCTTCACCGAAAAGGGTGGCCTGAAGCAGAGCAAAGGCTTGCCGGCGGTGATGTATTCGACCAAGACCGTGGCATCAATGAACGACAAGCACATCCGCATCGGCGGATACCCGGTGCCGCTGGAAACCGACGCCAAGGGCCGCAGCACGCTGTTTTTCCTGGTGCCTTACCCGGGGGCCTGCATCCACGTCCCGCCACCGCCGCCCAATCAATTGGTGCTGGTGCGTTATCCCAAGGGGCTGAAGCTGGATGATATCTACACGCCGCTGTGGGTCACCGGCACGCTGAAGATCGAAAAGGTCGACAATGACCTGGCGAGCGCGGCGTATGCGATGGAGGCGCAGAAGGTGCGGGTGGTGCAGGAGGCGGATTTGTAGAGGCTGGTGGGTCTGACACAAAACCCAATGTGGGAGCGAGCTTGCTCGCGATGGCGGTGTGCAGTCGACGCTGATGTTGACTGTCAGTCCGCTATCGCGAGCAAGCTCGCTCCCACAGTGGTTTTAATGGTGTGGCTTAGAGCGGTTTGCTGCGAATGCTCACGCCCAGGGTATGACTGGCATCCGGCAACAACGTCACCGCATCATCCATCACATTGGCCGTCTCGATACAGAGCATGCGTTGCCAGCCATCCTCGGCCATGTCGCTGAAGGCCTTGGCCCGTTCGGTCCAGGGGTTCCAGATCACCGCAGAGCGTGAACCGGTAGCGGTCAATTCGATGCGTCGCTGCCAATGCGCGTCGACGATGCTCAGCGTCGGCGGCGTATCGAGATAGATCCGGTCGGTTTCGCCGGCAAAATGCAGCTCGCCGGCCTGGGTATGGACGTTCCAGTCATCCAGGGTCTCGACGTAACGCAAGCCATCCACTCCGTCGACATGCACGTTGCGCACGTCGCTGACCGCGAAATAGCTGTGCAGCGCCTGGCTCAGGCTGACGGTTTCGCTGCCACGGTTATGGCTGGTCAGATGGATATGCAGTTGCTCGTCCATGATGATGGTCAACGTCAGGTCGACCTGATGGGGCCAGCCGGACAGACCGTTTTCGGGGTAGGGCAGCACGAATTCGATCTTCAGGCTTTCACCCTCGGCTTCGATGCCCTTGAGTTCCCAATCCATTGCCCGTACCAGGCCGTGGGCGGTAGCCGGTTCGTTGCTGACGCGCATGGCCTGGACGCTGTCGGGGTTGCGCGTCAGGTTGCCGAACCACGGCCAGCACACCGGCACGCCGGCACGGATGCTCTTGCCGGTCTTGAACGTGGCCTGGTCGTTGAGCCAGATCAGCGGCGGCTGGCCGTCCACCTGATAGCTGAGAATGTGCGCGCCTTGCTGGGCCACGAGCAACTCGGCCTGACCGTGGCGGATGCGCCAACCGTTCAGTTCATCCAGTTTGACGGCTTCGACGTTAGGCGTTGGCATGCTGCAAATCTCGTTCAGGAACATGGACTGCAATGGACCGCAAAACGGCCGCCGTGTTTAACGCGCCCGAGGTGGAACCGAGCGGGTACGACCACTGCCATCGATGGCGACGAACACGAACACCGCTTCGGTGACCTTGCGCCATTCGCTCGACAATGGGTCGTCACTCCAGACTTCGACCATCATCTGGATCGAGCTCCGGCCGATTTCCAGGGCCTGGGTGTAGAACGACAATTGCGCACCCACCGCCACCGGCACCAGGAACGCCATGCGATCGATCGCCACCGTGGCCACGCGGCCGCCGGCAACCTTGCTGGCCATCGCGGTGCCGGCGAGGTCCATCTGGGACACCAGCCAACCGCCGAAAATATCCCCGAAGCCGTTGGTTTCTCGGGGAAGCGCGGTGATTTGCAGGGCCAGATCGCCCTGTGGGATTGGATCTTCTTGTTCGAGCTCTATCATGCCGGGGGTGCCTCTGACCCGTAACGCTGTCTTGTACTTCAGGTGAGTAGCCGTCCTTAAAAAAACGATTCAGCCCGAACATGCTGCGTTCGTCACGTTTTTCGTCAAGGCGTGCCAAAGGGAAACTCTGCGAAACCGGCTGATCTCGTATTGCGCCACCAACGACGTTTTCGCACAGCAACCCCTTACAGAGTGTTGCAAGGTTGCGAGTATATCGGGCGATAGTCGTCGAGACGACCACTCGGTTCTGATTTCGACTGTCAATTACGCGCCTCTATGTGCTTTTTCGAACAATTTGCTATCGTGCCGAACCTGCCCGGGCGCCCATTCAGCGTTGTCGGGGCCGCAGAACCGACTATAAGAGAAGCCCTTGCCATGACCACTGCGCCTTCGAGCACGGCGACATCCGCACAACCCGCCCGTCCGCTGACCCGTAACGACTACAAGACCCTGTCGCTTTCTGCCTTGGGCGGTGCGCTGGAGTTCTACGATTTCATCATTTTCGTGTTCTTTGCCACCGTGGTCGGCAAATTGTTCTTCCCGGCCGAAATGCCCGAGTGGCTGCGCCTGATGCAGACGTTCGGCATCTTTGCCGCCGGTTACCTGGCCCGGCCGCTGGGCGGGATCATCATGGCCCACTTCGGCGACCTGCTGGGGCGCAAGAAGATGTTCACCCTGAGCATCTTCATGATGGCCGTGCCGACCCTGATCATGGGTCTGTTGCCTACTTACGCGCAGATCGGCATGTGGGCGCCGATTCTGTTGCTGCTGATGCGGGTAATCCAGGGCGCCGCGATTGGCGGCGAGGTGCCAGGCGCCTGGGTATTCGTTTCCGAACACGTGCCGGCGCGCCACATCGGCTATGCCTGCGGCACGCTGACCTGCGGCCTGACGGCGGGGATTTTGCTGGGTTCGCTGGTCGCCACGGCCATCAACAGCATTTATACGCCGGTGGAAGTAGCGGATTACGCCTGGCGGATCCCGTTCCTGCTGGGTGGGGTGTTCGGCCTGTTTTCGGTGTACCTGCGCCGCTGGCTCCACGAAACCCCGGTATTCGCCGAGCTGCAATTACGCAAGGCCCTGGCCGAAGAAGTGCCGTTGCGCGCGGTGCTGCGTGATCATCGCGGCGCCATCGCAATTTCGATGCTGCTGACCTGGCTGTTGTCGGCGGGCGTCATCGTGGTGATCCTGATGACCCCAACCGTGCTGCAGACCGTGTACCACTTCAGCCCGACCACCGCGTTGCAGGCCAATAGCCTGGCGATCGTATTCCTCAGTTTCGGCTGTATCGGCGCGGGTGTGCTGGCTGACCGCTTCGGCGCCGGCCGGGTGTTCGTCTTTGGTAGCGGCTTGTTGCTGATCACCTTCTGGACCTTCTATCACAGCCTGTTCGAGCACCCCGAGTGGTTGTTCCCGCTCTACGCCTTGAGCGGCTTGCTGGTGGGCACCATCGGCGCGGTGCCCTACGTTATGGTCAATGCATTCCCGGCCGTGGTGCGCTTCAGTGGGCTGTCGTTCTCCTACAACCTGGCCTACGCGATCTTCGGCGGGCTGACCCCGATGATCGTGACCCTGCTGTTGAAAGAGAGCCCGATGGGGCCGGCGTACTACGTGGCGATCATCTGCGGGATCGGGATGTTGATCGGTGGGTATCTCTGGAAGAAGGGCCGCTAACCAGCGCTTTTTTCCCGCCTGTACTGGCCTTTTCGCGAGCAGGCTCGCTCCCACATGGGTTTGCATTCCCTGGTGGGAGCGAGCCTGCTCGCGAAAAGGGCACTATGAATCATCCTGCGAAAGCCAATGCTGGCCTTTCATCCAATTGTCATATTTCAGCCATAGAGTGTTCATAAGGCTTATCGATACTTGGCCGACTTAACACACCCTATCTGCTAGGAGTAAGGCATGAAACTGAAGCGTTTGATGGCGGCAATGACGTTTGTCGCTGCTGGCGTCGCGACTGCCAACGCGGTTGCCGCTGTTGACCCTGCGATCCCGAGCTACACCAAGACCACTGGTGTGTCGGGCAACCTGTCCAGCGTCGGCTCCGATACCCTGGCTAACCTGATGACCTTGTGGGCCGAGAACTACAAGAAGGAATACCCGAACGTCAACATCCAGATCCAGGCCGCCGGTTCTTCCACCGCGCCGCCCGCGCTCACCGAAGGCACCGCCAACCTGGGCCCGATGAGCCGCAAGATGAAGGACAACGAGCTGCAGGCCTTCGAACAGAAGTACGGCTACAAGCCGACCGCTATTCCGGTTGCCGTGGACGCCCTGGCGGTATTCGTGCACAAGGACAACCCGATCAAGCACCTGACCATGGCTCAGGTCGATGCGATTTTCTCCTCGACTCGCCTGTGCGGCGCCAAGGCTGACGTCAAGACCTGGGGCGACCTGGGCGTGACCGGCGACCTGGCCAACAAGCCAGTCCAGCTGTTTGGCCGCAACTCGGTGTCCGGCACCTACGGCTACTTCAAGGAAGAAGCCCTGTGCAAAGGCGACTACAAGCCAAACGTCAACGAACAACCAGGTTCGGCTTCGGTTGTGCAGTCGATCAGCAGCTCGCTTAACGGCATCGGCTACTCGGGTATCGGCTACAAGACCGCCAGCGTGAAAACCGTTGCCCTGGCCAAGAAGGAAGGCGGCGAGTTCGTCGAGGACACCGAAGAAAACGCCCTGAACGGCAAGTATCCGCTGTCGCGTTTCCTCTACGTGTACGTCAACAAGGCGCCGAACAAGCCTCTGGCCCCGCTGGAAGCCGAGTTCGTCAAGCTGATCCTGTCCAAGCAAGGCCAGGAAGTCGTGGTCAAGGACGGCTACATCCCGGTTCCAGCCAAAGTCGCCGCCAAGGCACTGGCTGACCTGGGCCTGCAGGAAGGCGGCAACGTCGCCAAGCAGTAACGCCTGAGCCCAGGCCCCTGTGGCAGCGAGCTTGCTCGCTGCCACAGAGCAAATTTCCATCCGCTGCCGGTTACCACCGGCGGCGGATTTGTTGCGTCACTTCACTGTCATCTTTCTGTCATACAGGATCGCTAGGGTGTGCGCATGAATGATCTGGCCAACTCCACAATGACTACGACTTCCCCTCCCAAGCGCATTGACTTCAATACGCCTGAGCTGCAACGCAAGCGCCGCATCCGCGCGCTCAAGGATCGCCTCACCCGTTGGTACGTGCTGGTTGGCGGCCTCGCCGTGCTCGCCGCCATTACCTTGATCTTTTTCTTCCTGGCCTACGTGGTACTGCCGCTGTTCCAGGGCGCGGACCTGACCGCCAAGGACTCGATTACCCCTGCCTGGATGCAAGACGCCGGCAAGCCGCTGATGATCGCCATCGAAGAACAGAACCAGGTGGCGATGCGGGTTTCCGACAAGGGCGTGGCGCTGTTCTACAACCTCGACAGCGGTGCCGAACTGCGGCGTGTCGACCTGCCGATCCCGGCCGGCGCCACTGTGGCGTCCATCGGTGAAGATCAGCCCGGCAGCCCGCTGGTGGCGATCGGTCTGTCCAATGGCCAGGCCCTGGTGTTCCGCCACACTTATAAAGTCAGCTACCCCGACGGCAAGAAAACCATCTCTCCGGCCATCGAATACCCTTACGGTGAAGCGCCGATCGCGTTGAACGAGCAGGGCGCGGCCCTGGAGCATGTCAGCCTCAACGCTACCGATTCGACGTTGCTGCTGGCTGGCTCCAGCGGCGCGCAGCTCTATGTGTTGTCGCTTACCAGCGAAGAAAACATGATGACCGGTGAAATCACCAGCGAGCAGACGCGTATCGATCTGCCGCAGATGACCGAGCCGGTAAAAAACATCTTCGTCGACCCGCGCCAGCAGTGGCTGTATGTGGTCAACGGGCGTGCCCAGGCCGATGTGTTCAGCCTGCGGGACAAGAGCCTCAACGGTCGCTACAAGCTGCTCGAGAACGCTGACGCCCAAGTCACCGCCGTTGCCCAGTTGGTCGGTGGCATATCGCTGATCATTGGTGATTCCAAGGGCGGCCTGGCCCAGTGGTTCATGGCTCGCGATCCGGACGGCGAGCTGCGTTTCAAACAGATTCGGACCTTCCAGATGGGCAGCGCGCCCGTCGTCGAGATCAGCGCCGAAGAGCGTCGCAAGGGTTTCGTTGCGCTCGACGCCGCCGGCAAGCTCGGCGTGTTCCACAGTACTGCCCACCGCACCTTGCTGGTTGACCAGGTGGTCGATGGCCAAGGCCTGTTCGGCCTGTCGCCACGGGCCAACCGCCTGATCGTGGAGCAGGGCGGCAAGCTGCAACCGTTGGTCCTGGAAAACCCACACCCGGAAGTCTCGTGGAGCGCCTTGTGGAGCAAGGTCTGGTACGAAAACTACGATGAGCCCAAGTACGTCTGGCAATCGACCGCCGCCAACACCGACTTCGAACCCAAGCTGAGCCTGTCGCCGCTGACCTTCGGCACCCTGAAAGCGGCGTTCTACGCGATGCTTCTGGCCGCGCCGCTGGCGGTTGCCGCAGCGATCTACACCGCCTACTTCATGGCCCCGGGCATGCGCCGCAAGGTCAAGCCGGTGATCGAGCTGATGGAAGCGATGCCGACGGTGATCCTCGGTTTCTTCGCCGGTCTGTTCCTGGCGCCGTACGTCGAAGGGCATCTGCCGGGCATCTTCAGCCTGCTGATGTTGCTGCCGATCGGCATCCTCGTCGCCGGTTTCGCTTTCAGCCGCCTGCCGGAATCCATTCGCCTGCGAGTGCCGGACGGCTGGGAAAGCGCCTTGCTGATCCCGGTGATCCTGTTCGTCGGCTGGCTCTCGCTATACATGAGCCCATACATGGAAGCGTGGTTCTTTGGCGGCGACATGCGCATGTGGATCTCCCATGACCTGGGTATCACCTACGACCAGCGCAACGCCCTGGTGGTCGGCCTGGCGATGGGCTTCGCGGTGATCCCGAACATCTATTCCATCGCCGAAGACGCCGTGTTCAGTGTGCCTCGCGGCCTGACCCTGGGCTCGCTGGCCCTGGGCGCCACCCCATGGCAGACCATGACCCGCGTGGTCATCCTCACCGCCAGCCCGGGCATCTTCTCGGCGCTGATGATCGGCATGGGCCGGGCGGTGGGCGAGACGATGATCGTGCTGATGGCCACCGGCAACACCCCGGTCATGGAAATGAACCTGTTCGAAGGCCTGCGCACCCTGGCGGCCAACGTCGCGGTGGAGATGCCTGAATCGGAAGTCGGCGGAAGCCATTACCGCGTGCTGTTCCTGTCGGCCTTGGTGCTGCTGTTGTTCACCTTCGTCATGAACACCCTCGCCGAGCTGATCCGTCAGCGTCTGCGCAAGAAATATTCGTCGCTTTAAGAAAGGTAGAAGTCTGTGAAACAGAACTCCCTGAAAGGATGGTTCAAGAGCGGCGCCCCGGGCGTCTGGATCAGCGGTGGCGCGGTGTCCATCGCGGTCATCATGACCATTGGCCTGTTGGCGGTGATTGCCGTGCGCGGCCTGGGCCACTTCTGGCCGGCCGACCTGATCCACGCCAGCTACAACGTACCGGGCATGCCGGCGCACCTGGTGGTCGGCGAAGTCGTACAGAAAGAAGAAGTGCCTCGCGAGCGCCTGAAAAGCGCTGGCCTGCCGGTGCCGGACGAAGGCCCGGAGTTCATGACCCGTGAGCTGGTCAAGGTCGGTAACCGCGATCTCAACGGCACCGATTTCACCTGGATCGTCGGCGATTGGCTGACCAACCAGACCACACCAGCGGAGCTGATGGCGCTTGAGCGCCGCGAGTGGGGCAACTTCTACGGTTATCTGGTCAACGTCAAGGAACAAGGCAAGGTCATCGCCGAAGGCGAAGCCGCCTGGCCGCAGTTGCAGGCGCGTATCGAGCGGGTCAATCAACTGGCCGACGAACTCAAGACTCTGGAAAAAGTCGACATCGGCGCGATCAACGCCGGCCTCGAGCGCATCCGCCTGCACGGTCGCAAGCTGGAGCTGGACGGCAAGCTCGACGCCGCCGCCCAGGCTGACCTGGAAAGCGAACGCGCCGAACTCAACGCCCGCTACAAGGACATCGAAGCGCGCCTGACCGACCTGCATGCGCAGTTCAACCGCGACAGCCTGACGGCCCGCGATGCCAACGGCAAGGAAGTGGAGATCGAGATCGGCAAAGTGGTGCACGCCTACCAGCCAAACGGCATGGGCACCTTCACCAAGATGGGTTTCTATTTCAGCAAGGTCTGGGAATTCCTCAGCGACGACCCGCGTGAAGCCAACACCGAAGGCGGGATCTTCCCGGCGATTTTCGGCACCGTGATGATGACTCTGATCATGGCGATGATCGTTACGCCGTTCGGCGTACTGGCGGCGGTCTACCTGCGTGAATACGCGCGCCAGGGGCCGATGACCCGCCTGATCCGCATCGCGGTGAACAACCTCGCAGGCGTTCCGGCCATCGTCTACGGCGTGTTCGGGCTGGGTTTTTTCGTCTATGTGCTGGGCGGCTCGGTTGACCGGCTATTCTTCCCCGAGGCTTTGCCGGCACCGACCTTCGGCACGCCGGGCCTGCTCTGGGCTTCCCTGACCCTCGCGCTGCTGGCCGTGCCGGTGGTGATCGTGGCCACCGAGGAAGGCCTGGCGCGAATTCCCCGGACCGTGCGTGAAGGTTCCCTCGCGCTCGGTGCAACCAAGGCCGAGACGCTGTGGAAAATCGTCCTGCCAATGGCGAGCCCGGCGATGATGACCGGCATGATCCTCGCCGTGGCCCGTGCCGCCGGCGAGGTAGCGCCGCTGATGCTGGTGGGCGTGGTGAAACTGGCGCCATCGCTGCCGCTGGATGGCAACTACCCGTACCTGCACCTGGACCAGAAAATCATGCACCTGGGCTTCCATATCTATGACGTCGGCTTCCAGAGCCCGAACGTCGAAGCAGCCCGGCCATTGGTCTACGCCACGGCGTTGCTGCTGGTGCTGGTGATCGCGACCCTGAACCTGTCGGCGGTATGGATCCGTAACCACCTGCGTGAAAAATACAAAGCGTTGGATAGCTAAAAGCATTAGCCACAAGCGGCAAGCTGCAAGCTGCAAGCCGCTTTTGCTCAAAACTTGCAGCTTGCAGCTAAAAGCTAGCAGCTACGAACGGAGTGAGACCATGCAACACGAAGCACCTACACACGGCATCAACATGTCGGCCCTGGGCCGCGACAAGCAGAGCCTGAACCTGGCTCAGGAAACCGTCGCCATCGAAGTGCCCGGCCTGAACCTGTTCTACGGTCAGAAACAGGCGCTGTACGATGTCAGCCTGAACATCCCGAAACAGCGCGTGACTGCGTTCATCGGCCCGTCGGGCTGCGGCAAGTCGACCTTGCTGCGCACCTTCAACCGCATGAACGATTTGGTGGACGGCTGCCGCGTCGAAGGCGAAATCAACCTCTACGGCAACAACATCTACCGCAAGGGCGAGGACGTTGCCGAACTGCGTCGTCGCGTGGGCATGGTGTTCCAGAAGCCCAACCCGTTCCCCAAGACCATCTACGAGAACGTCGTCTACGGCCTGCGGATCCAGGGCATCAACAAGAAGCGCGTACTCGATGAAGCCGTGGAGTGGGCACTAAAGGGCGCGGCGCTGTGGGATGAGGTCAAGGACCGCCTGCACGAATCGGCGCTGGGCCTGTCCGGTGGCCAACAGCAGCGTCTGGTGATTGCCCGCACCATCGCCGTGGAGCCAGAAGTGCTGCTGCTCGACGAACCTTGCTCGGCACTCGACCCGATCTCGACGCTGAAAGTCGAGGAACTGATCTACGAGCTCAAGTCCAAGTTCACCATCGTCATCGTGACCCACAACATGCAGCAGGCGGCGCGGGTGTCCGACTACACCGCGTTCATGTACATGGGCAAGCTGGTGGAATTCGGCGACACCGATACCCTGTTTACCAATCCGGCCATGAAGCAGACCGAGGACTACATCACCGGTCGCTACGGCTAGGAAGCCGTTGTTGCTCATTGAATCTACGCTGCGGTCCGCCGCACCTTACCGGACGCTCCAAGGACGCCAAAGATGATTAGTAAAGAAGGCCTCACCCACCACATTTCCGCGCAGTTCAACGCCGAGCTGGAAGAGGTGCGCAGCCACCTGCTGGCCATGGGCGGGCTGGTGGAGAAGCAGGTCAACGACGCGGTGACCGCGCTGATCGAGGCCGACTCCGGCCTGGCCCAGCAAGTGCGCGAGATCGATGACCAGATCAACCAGATGGAACGCAACATCGACGAAGAATGCCTGCGCATCCTGGCCCGTCGTCAGCCGGCGGCTTCCGACCTGCGCCTGATCATCAGCATCTCCAAGTCAGTGATCGACCTTGAGCGGATCGGCGACGAAGCCACCAAGATCGCTCGTCGTGCCATCCAGTTGTGCGAAGAAGGTGAAGCGCCGCGCGGCTACGTCGAGGTTCGCCACATCGGTGACCAGGTGCGCAACATGGTCCGCGATGCGCTGGACGCCTTCGCCCGTTTCGACGCCGACCTGGCGCTGTCGGTGGCCCAGTACGACAAGATCATCGATCGCGAGTACAAGACCGCCCTGCGCGAGCTGGCGACCTACATGATGGAAGACCCGCGTTCGATTTCCCGGGTGTTGAGCATCATCTGGGTGCTGCGTTCGTTGGAGCGTATCGGCGATCATGCGCGCAACATCTCGGAACTGGTGATCTACCTGGTGCGTGGCACCGATGTCCGGCACATGGGGCTCAAGCGGATGAAGGAAGAAGTTGAGGGCACCCCGTCCGAAACCGCTAATGTTCCCGGTGAAACTGACGATAAGTAAGATTGCCAAGAAAAGCGCCCGGCCTTCTGGTCGGGCTTTTTTTTGCGGTTTTTTTAATCGAAAGCAGCACCCCGCGAACGAAAAGTCCCGGCGTGACTGAAGGTTTTTGGCGATGTGCCATCAGTAAGGCGGTATGCTTGCCGGGATTTTTTAGAGGTGTATCTGGATGAGTAAGGTCAGTGTGTTGGTCGTGGACGATGCTTCGTTCATTCGTGACTTGGTGAAGAAGTGCCTGCGCAACTACTTCCCAGGCATCCGCATCGAAGACGCGGTGAACGGCAAGAAAGCCCAGGCCCTGCTGGCCCGTGAAGCGTTCGACCTGGTGCTGTGCGACTGGGAAATGCCAGAAATGTCCGGCCTGGAATTGCTGACCTGGTGCCGCCAGCAGGACAATCTCAAGGGCATGCCTTTCGTGATGGTGACCAGCCGTGGCGACAAGGAGAACGTGGTCCAGGCGATCCAGGCCGGCGTTTCCGGCTACGTCAGCAAACCCTTCACCAACGAACAGTTGCTGACCAAGGTCAAGCAGGCCTTGAACAAGGTAGGCAAGCTCGACACGTTGATGAACAGCGCCCCGACCAAGATGAATTCGGCGTTCGGCAACGATTCGCTCAGTGCCCTGACCGGCGGCAAGGCCGCTCCGGTTGCGGCGGCTGCGCCAGCGGCGAACCCGTTTGCCAAGCCCGCTGCCGCGCCTGCACCCGCTGCGGCTGCCGCTCCGGCGGCACGTGGCTTGCTCAACAGCCCGCCCGTCAAGGCACCTGCGGCGTCCGCACCCACCGCCAATCGCGGCCAAGGCCAGTTGCGCCTGTCCAGCGGCACCCAGCAGTGCGTGATCAAGGCCCTGAGCCTCAAGGAAGCGCTGCTGGTGGTCAAGCGCACCGACATCCTGCCGCAAGTGCTGGAGAGCTCGGTGCTGGACATGGAGCAGGGCGACAACGCCGAAACCGCTCGTCTGAACGGCTACCTGCACGCCATCGTCGCCCATGAGCAAACCCCTGACAGCGAATGGCTGCAACTGACCTTCCGCTTCGTCGACAAAGACCCGCAGAAACTCGACTACATCTCCCGCCTGATCGCCCGCGGCACGGCGCAGAAGCACTTCGTACCGGGCGCCTGATCCTGCGGCGCCCTTCAGTCCGCTTTCGCGAGCAGGCTCGCTCCCACATTGATCTGTGCTTGCCACAAAATTTGTGTCCGCAGCAGATCCCTTGTGGGAGCGAGCTTGCTTGGGGCGGCGATCCGACGATGGGGCCATCAGCTTCAACCCGACTGTCGATCCCATTTTGAAACATCCGTCGACTACGCTGGTCCATCCCAGCTGCTAGGCTGCTTTGCAGGCCTTCATTTCGACAGAATTCTTGCCCATGCTCGTGCCGTTGCTGTTCGCCTGTGGTCTTGTCCTGGCCGCCACCCCGGCCTTGGCCATGACCATCTACAAATCCACCGACGCCAATGGCGTGGTCTCCTACAGTGACCGCCCCAGCAAAGGCTCCCAGGTGTTCGTATTTCGTGATCGCATGGTCGAGCGCCTGGAGCGCCAAGTGTTTCTCGACATCAGGAAGCAGAAGGGCGCGGACGCGGTGTACGTGCGCAACGACCTTTATGCGCCGGTGGAAATCGAGCTGAGCTTCGCCGGGTTGCGCAATGTGAGCGGAGCGCCGAGCCGGCCGATCCGCCGCGTGCTACCGGCGCGCAGCAACCTGCGCCTGGCGCTGCTGACGGCCACCCGGCCCGGCAGGCCACTGGCTTATACCCCAAGGTTCGAATACTCCCTGGGCGACCCCGCAGGCACGGCGCAAGCTTATCGCTATCCGTTGCCCTGGCGTGGCGGGCCGTTCCGGTTGAGCCAGGGCGCCAACGGCCAATACAGCCATTACGGCCCGAAGAACCGCTACGCCATGGACATCGCGATGCCCGAAGGCACGCCTATCATCGCGGCGCGTGGCGGCGTGGTGGTCAAGACCGAGAACGAGCAGACCGGGCGCGGCACCGATCCTGCCGGCAACTTTGTGCGCGTGTTGCACGATGACGGGACCATGGGAGTCTATCTGCACCTGCAAAAGGGCTCGGTGAGCGTCCAGGAGGGGCAACGGGTCGGGGTGGGCACGCCGCTGGCGCTATCAGGCAACACCGGTAACAGCTCCGGCCCGCACCTGCACTTCGTGGTACAGCGCAACACCGGGCTGGGGTTGGTGTCGATTCCCTATCAGTTCAACCAGCCGGTGGGGGACTTGCCCAACTTTGCGTTGGGCAAGCAATAGAGGCGACACATGGCGAGGAAGCTTTTGTGGCGAGGGGATTTATCCCCGCTGGGTCGCGAAGCGGCCCCCAGTACTGCCAGCGGTTTTGGGGCTGCTTCGCAGCCCAGCGGGGATAAATCCCCTCGCCACAGGAGGGTTTCGCCCGAAAGCAGATCGACACTCAATCGAGCATCAACACCTTCGCCAGAATGATCTTCGGCCCTTTCATCTTCTTGATGATGATCCGCAGGCCTTCGACTTCCAGCACTTCTTCCTCTTCCGGCACCCGTTTCAGGGTTTCGTAGACCAACCCTGCCAGGGTTTCCGCCTCGATGTGGTCCAGGTCGATGCCCAGCAGGCGCTCCACCTTGAACAGCGGGGTGTCGCCGCGCACCAGTAGCTTGCCCGGCTGATAAGCGAGGATGCCGCGCTCGGCCTTGCGGTGTTCGTCCTGGATATCGCCCACCAGCACTTCCAGCACGTCTTCCATGGTCAGGTAGCCGATGATATTGCCGTCGGCTTCCTCGACCACGGCGAAGTGCGAGCCGCCCTTGCGGAACTGCTCCAGCAGCTGCGACAACGGCATGTGCCTCGATACTCGCTCCAGCGGGCGGGTCAGTTCCGCCAGGTTGAACGATTCGGGGATGTGGTCCAGGGCCGCCAGTTCCAGCAGCAGGTCCTTGATGTGCAGCAGGCCGACGAATTCCTGGCGCTCACTGTCGTATACCGGATACCGGCTGAACTTGTGGCGACGGAACATCGCCAGGATTTCCTTGAGCGGGGCGTTGAATTCCAGCGTCACCAGGTCTTCCCGGGAGTTGGCCCAGTCCACCACTTCCAGCTCGCCCATTTCCACGGCGGAGGCCAGCACGCGCATGCCTTGGTCGCTCGGGTCCTGACCACGGCTGGAGTGCAGGATCAGCTTCAACTCCTCGCGGCTGTAATGGTGTTCATGATGGGGGCCGGGCTCACCCTGGCCGGCGATACGCAGGATCGCGTTGGCGCTGGCATTGAGCAGGTAGATCGCCGGATACATGGCCCAGTAGAACAGGTACAGCGGCACGGCCGTCCACAGCGACAGCAGTTCCGGCTTGCGGATCGCCCACGATTTGGGCGCCAGCTCGCCAACCACGATGTGCAGGTAGGAAATGATGAAGAACGCGGTGAAGAACGACACACCCTTGATCACTTCCGGCGACTGGACGCCGACCGCGCCCAGCAGGGGCTCGAGAATGTGCGCGAACGCCGGCTCGCCGACCCAGCCCAGCCCCAGTGAGGCGAGGGTGATACCCAACTGGCAGGCCGACAGATAAGCGTCGAGCTGACTGTGGACGGTGCGCAGGATGTGTCCGCGCCAGCCGTTCTGCTCGGCGATAGCCTCGACCCGGGTCGAGCGCAGCTTGACCATGGCAAATTCGGCCGCAACGAAAAAACCGTTGAGCAAGACCAGGATCAAAGCAAAAAGAATCATGCCGAATTCGGCGAAGAGTGTAGCGAGGGACAAGCCAGGGGAAGGGTCCATGATGGAGTTTTGCAGGTTCCGTATGTTCGTATGATGGGGAAATCGGCGCCTGAAAAGGCAGGCACAAGTCAGCCAATGTAGCGGCTGACCGGGCGATTGCCTAGTAGGGAACGCCCGTCGGCTTCATTCGTCGCGGTTGGAGGGGCGTCCGCGGACCACCTGCGCCGGGGTGAAATGGCAAGTAAACGTACTGCCATGGCCGGGCACGCTGCTGATTTCCATGCGCCCGCGATGGCGCAGCAGCACATGCTTGACGATTGCCAGACCGAGCCCGGTTCCGCCAGTGTTGGAGTTGCGGCTGGAGTCGACCCGGTAGAAACGTTCGGTCAGGCGTGGCAGGTGCTTGCTGTCGATGCCGATGCCGGAATCGCGCACGCTCAGGTGTGCGCCTTGTTCATCGCCCCACCAGCGCACATGGATCCGCCCTTGTTCAGGCGTGTATTTGACCGCGTTGAACACCAGGTTGGAAAACGCGCTGCGCAGTTCCGCCTCGCTGCCCTTGAGTTGGACGGTCGGGTCGGCTTCAAGCGTGATGGACTGCTGCTTGGGACCGGACAACTCCTGCGCATCTTCGGCAATGATTTGCAGCAGTTCCTCGATGGGCACCGGCTGGTTGTCCGAGGGATAGTCGGTGGCTTCCAGCTTCGCCAGCAACAGCAGGTCGTTGAGCAAGGTCTGCATGCGTCCGCCCTGCTGCTGCATCTGCTGCAAGGCACGGGTCCAGCGCGGGTTCACCTCTTCGACATTGTCGAGCAGGGTCTCCAGGTAACCGCAGATCACCGTCAATGGCGTACGCAGTTCATGGGATACGTTGGCGATGAAATCCTTGCGCATCTGTTCCAGTTGATGAATCCGCGTCACGTCGCGCACCAGCATCAGGTGCTCGTTGTTGCCATAGCGGGTGATGTACAGCTGGATGCGCAGCCGATCATTGGTGGGCGACGGGATTTCCAGCGGTTCGGCGTAATTGTCTTGCTCGAAATATTCCTTGAAGCGTGGATGGCGCACCAGGTTGGTCACCGGCTGGCCGCTATCCTGTGGCGTCTTGAGGCCCAGCAGGGTTTCGGCGGCGCGGTTCCACCATTCCAGGTTGCCGTCGCTGTCGAGCATGATCACCGCGTCTTTCAGCGCGGCGGTGGATTCCTGGACGCGGTCGATCACCGCCTGCAGGCGGCCGCGAACGCGCTGGTCGCGCCGTTGCAGGTGATAGATGCTGTCGAACACCTCGCCCCACAGCCCGTAACCGTCGGGCGGGGCCTCGTCGGGTTGGTGCAGGCGTAGCCACTCGTGCAGGCGCAGCAATTGCTTGAGGGTCCAGGCCAGGTAAAGCGCCAGGCCCGCGGCCAGGCTCCAGCCGTAGTAGCCGGTGATCAGGCCGATCAACAGGCAACCGGTCACCAGCAACAACATGTGGCGGATCAGGGTGCCATGCCAGTTTTGATTCACGTGAGCGCGCGTCCTTGTCAGCTTGTCGGGCGGTAAGGGCTCGGGTCAGGCCTTTGTCGAAAAACGATAACCGGTGCCGCGCACGGTTTGTACCAGATTCTCGTAGGCGTCGCCGAGGGCTTTGCGCAAGCGCCGGATGTGCACATCCACGGTGCGCTCCTCGACGTATACGTTGCCGCCCCAGACCTGATCCAGCAGCTGCCCACGGGTGTAGGCGCGCTCCTGGTGAGTCATGAAGAACTGCAACAGGCGATATTCGGTCGGGCCCATCTCGGCGGGCTTGCCGTCGATGGTCACGCGGTGGCTGATCGGGTCCAGCAGCAGGCCGCCAACTTCGATCGGCGCTTCGCCATCGGTCGGCCCGGCACGACGCAGCACGGCCTTGAGGCGCGCCACCAGCTCCCGAGGGGAAAACGGCTTGGTGATGTAATCGTCGGCACCGACTTCCAGGCCCTGGATCTTGTTGTCTTCTTCGCCCTTGGCGGTGAGCATGATGATCGGGATGTCACCCGTCAGCTCATCGCGCTTGAGACGCCGGGCCAGCTCGATGCCGGAGGTGCCAGGCAGCATCCAGTCGAGCAGGATCAGGTCGGGCTTGCGATCGACGATGATGGCGTGGGCCTGTTGAGAGTTCTCTGCTTCCATGCAGTCATAGCCGGCCATCTCCAACGCAACGGCGATCATCTCGCGGATGGGCGCCTCGTCGTCGACGATCAGAATGCTCCTGCCAACCATGGGGTAATCCTCTTGTCATTTAACTGTCTTGCGCCGCATTAGATAACGGAATTATTGCAGTCGTGTGACAGTTATTTCCCCGGACGGCAGCAGAGGCGATCTTGGGCTAGGCTTTTGGGTCCGAATCCTGACAACTGCAAAGGAAGGTTTCCATGACGCAAATGACTATTTCTTTTAAAGCCCTGCTGCTGTCTGCCGCGCTGACTCTGCCTGGTTTTGCGATGGCTGCCGATCCTGCGATGGAGAAGGACGGCATGTTCACTGACCACAAGGGTATGACCCTTTACACCTTTGCCAAAGACTCTGCCGGCAAGTCCGCGTGCAATGACACATGCGCGGCGAATTGGCCACCGCTGATGGCCGAGGCGGGTGACAAATCCATGGGTGACTGGACCGTGATCAAGCGTGATGACGGCTCGATGCAGTGGGCCTATCAGGGCATGCCGCTGTACACCTTCGTGATGGACAAGAAGGCCGGTGATATGATCGGAGACGGCAAAATGGACGGTGCCTGGAAAGTCGCCAAGGCCAAGTAACAGCTGATCCATGTGGGAGCGAGCCTGCTCGCGAAGGCGTCTGTACAGTCCTCAAGTCGCTGACTGACTCACCGCTTTCGCGAGCAGGCTCGCTCCCACAGGCCCGGATGTCACCGTAGGGCATAGTCCAGCACAATCCCCACAAAAATCGCCAGCCCGGCCCAGTGGTTGTGCAGGAACGCCTTGAAGCAGCGCATCCGGTCCTTGCCGCGGGTGTACCAGAACTCCCAGGCAAAGCACGCGGCGGCGGCCACGAGACCGAGATGGAACCAGCCCCCCAGCTTGAACTGAGCCCCGGCCAGCAGCAGGCAGCCCAGGGCCAGGCCTTGCAGCGTCAGGATGATCGCCCGATCGGCATCGCCAAACAGGATCGCCGTGGATTTCACGCCAATCTTCAGGTCGTCGTCCCGGTCGGTCATCGCGTAGTAAGTGTCGTAGCCCACCGTCCACAACAGGTTGGCGATGTACAGCAGCCATGCGGCGGCCGGCAGATGGCCGGTTTCGGCGGTGAAAGCCATCGGCATGCCCCAGGAAAACGCCGCGCCCAGCACCACTTGCGGGTAATAGGTGTAGCGCTTCATGAACGGGTAACTGAACGCCAGCGCCAGCCCGCCCAAGGACAACAGAATCGTCGGCGCATTGGTGCACAGCACCAGCAGGAAACTCACGCTCATCAACACCGCGAAGAACACCAGGGCTTCCTTCGAGCTGATCTTGCCGCTCACCAGCGGGCGCTGCTCGGTGCGTTTGACGTGGCCGTCGACCTTGCGGTCGGCCCAGTCGTTGATCACGCAACCGCCGGCACGGGTCAGCACTACGCCCAGCACAAAAATCACGATGTTGGCCAGGGACGGCGAGCCGTCGCCGGCAATCCACAGCGCCCACAATGTCGGCCACAGCAACAGGTAGATGCCGATGGGCTTGTCCATGCGGGTCAGTTGCACGAAGTCCCAGGCCCGCGGATTGAGGCGGTTCAAGGATTTGAGCAGTTGCACGTACATCAGCAATTCTCCGAATAGGCGCGAGCGACGGTCCACAGTGGCGGCAGGAAAATCTCCGCCACCAGCACGCTCAACGCACCGCGATCGAAACGCGAGCGACGGCCCCACAACGCGTGGGCGCGAACCTCGGGTGGCAACCATTCACTCGGGTAGTGGCACACCTCGATCGCCCGGCGCTGGAATGCCTGGTCGCAAAACAGCAGCTCACCCAGGGAGCGGCTGCCCAGTGCGTCCATCTGCAAGCCGTCGCCTTGCAGCGCGCTGCGCGCCGCCACGCTGCGGGCGAACACCCAAGGCTGGCCGTGACCGCGCAGGTACACTTCGCGCACCCAGCCTTCGCTGCCCTCGGCCAGATCCAGCGGGGCACACTCGTCGGCGCGCAACGGCTGCCAGCCCTCCAGCAGCGGTGTCACGCTGAAGTGGTCATCCGACAGGCCCGTAAGGCGCCGGGTCAGGGAGCCCTGGTCGAACAACCAGTCGAGCACGCAAGCATCGGGGCGGGGCGACAGCAGGTGCTGGGGCAGCCATCGAAGTGTAGGAAATATCGAATTTGTAGGCGGCACAAGGGTCTTGAATGGCAGCGAATGAGGCCGCGAGCTTACCATGCCGGTCGGCGATTTTGGCCGAGCCAGGGCGCCGCTGCACCGATCCCGCTTGCATCTGTCGCAACCGATCAGTACAAAACGGCCCTGAGCCGGAAAATACCGGCCAAGGCCTGACATCTTGAGGAAGTATTGGAATGAAAAAGTGGCAATGTATCGTCTGTGGCCTGATCTACAACGAAGCTGACGGCTGGCCCGACGATGGCATCGCGCCCGGCACCCGCTGGGAAGATGTACCGGCGGACTGGCTGTGCCCGGACTGCGGCGTCGGCAAAATGGATTTCGAAATGATCGAAATCAACTGATCGTTTCATCAAACGGAGAGCAACATGAGCGCACCTGTCGTCATCGTCGGTACCGGCCTGGCTGGCTATAACCTGGCCCGGGAATTTCGCAAGCTCGACAGCGAAACCCCGTTACTGCTGATTACCGCGGACGACGGCCGCTCCTACTCCAAGCCGATGCTCTCCACGGGGTTCGGCAAGAACAAGGACGCCGATGGCTTGAGCATATCCGAGCCGGGCGCCATGGCCGAGCAGTTGAAGGCCGAAGTGCGCACCCACACGCGCATCAGCGGCATCGACCCGGGCCACAAACGCCTGTGGATCGGCGAGGAAGCGGTAAGTTATCGCGACCTGGTCCTGGCCTGGGGCGCTGAAACCGTGCGCGTGCCGGTGCAGGGCGATGCGGCGGACCTGATCTTCCCGATCAATGATCTCGAAGACTACGCACGTTTTCGGACCGCCGCCGCCGGCAAGCGCCGGGTGCTGCTGCTCGGTGCCGGCCTGATCGGCTGCGAATTCGCCAACGACCTGATCCTCGGCGGCTACGAAGTGGAACTGGTGGCCCCCTGCGAGCAAGTCATGCCGACGCTGCTGCATCCGGCCGCTGCCGCAGCGGTCCAGGCCGGGCTGGAAAGCCTCGGCGCACATTTCCACTTGGGGCCGGTGCTCAACCGTCTGCAACATGTGGCCGACGGATTGGAGGCGCATCTGTCGGATGGCCAAGTGATTCCCTGCGATCTGGTGGTCTCGGCCATCGGCCTGCGCCCGCGCATCGACCTGGCGGCTGCCGCCGGGCTGGTGGTCAACCGCGGCGTGGTGGTGGATCGTCACCTGAAGACTTCCCACGCCAATATCTACGCTTTGGGCGATTGTGCGGAAGTCGATGGCTTGAACCTGCTCTACGTCATGCCACTGATGAGCTGCGTCCGCGCCCTGGCCCAGACCCTGGCCGGCAACCCGACCGCGGTCAGCTACGGCGCCATGCCGATCACTGTGAAAACTCCGGTCTGCCCGCTGGTGGTTTCGCCGCCGCCACGGGGCAGCGAAGGCGCGTGGAGCGTCGAGGGGCAGGGCGCCGACATCAAGGCCCTGTGCCGCGACGCCCACGGCAATCTGTTGGGCTACGCCCTGACCGGTGCGGCGGTGATGGAGAAACTGGCGCTGAACAAGCAGCTTCCGGCACTGCTGGCGTAAATGCCGGTCGCTCTGTCGCATATGCCCTGCTTTTCCGGCGACAAACGCCCGCCGGACACTGGCGCCGGTTGCGGCCCCGTGCCATCCTCACTCCGGTCTGCCGCAGAGTAGAGCCTGCGGCGCCTTAGGGGTTGTTCCGAAGAGAACAGCACGGACATAACAACAAAAAAATCGTCAAAGGGGCTTCATTCATGCGTAAACCAGAACTCGCCGCCGCCATTGCGGAAAAAGCGGACCTCACCAAAGAACAAGCCAACCGCGTCCTCAACGCTGTTCTCGAAGAAATCACCAGCGCCCTGCATCGCAAGGACAGTGTGACTCTGGTCGGCTTCGGCACCTTCCTGCAACGCCACCGCGGCGCCCGCACCGGCAAGAACCCACAAACCGGCGAGCCGGTGAAAATCAAGGCCAGCAACACGGTTGCGTTCAAGCCAGGCAAATTCCTGAAGGACAGCGTTAACCCATAATTGCGCCGACTACCTCGGTCGAGGAAAGCAAGCGGCAACAAAAAAGGTATATCGATTGATATGCCTTTTTTTGCGCCTGGAACAAACCCGTGGCGAGGGAGCTGGCTCCCGCACGGCGGCGCAGCCGTCTTAAATCGGCTGGCGCAGTCTGTGGTTGGTCATCGGCCCATGGACAGATTAATCGCCGTCAGCAATGAGTACCTCGTCAGCCTCGCTTGACGCTTTCAGGAAGGTGACAAATTCAACCACCCGACCTTCTTGGCTCTTGGAAAGTAGCTGTATCAAGGTTTGTTGGTGGCTTGGATAAATTCTGCTGGTTCCATAGGGGTCGATGTAAACGCCGGTCTGTTGTTTCAATGTGCTGAACGCGGCATCAAACAACTTGAACTCAGCATCCTTTATGACAAAGGAAGGACGCTCATTGTCTTCGTCTGAAAGGTAGGAAATATCTAGCATGTGAGGAACTCTAGAAGTCAGAAGGGTAAGACGTGATGATCTTGTTTTTCTTCGGATCGTAAATGGTTACGTGGCCTTTTTCGCCTCGGGTCCCTATGACCCGGTCGTAATCGCGTTCGTAACGTATCCGGCCGTCGTTCTGTACGACGGTTCGACTTGGATCTCGAATGGTCCTGTCCTCCAGTTTCTTGTATTGACTGGGTTTCCTGTACTTGCTCTTAGCCTGAAGTTTGACCTTATCCTTGACGGAGAATTTGCTTTTGTTGGTGTTGTTGTGCCGCCTGATGTGCCGATTCGGTACATGCCGTGTCCGGGTGGGCCCGCAGGCTTTCAATCCTTGTGGGTCCAGCCAGCCGTAAGGGTTGGGGGCATAAAGGTAAAGATTGAAGCCACCTTCCAGACCAATCGGATCCGGCGTGGTAAATCGCCCCACGTCTGGATCATAAAACCTGAACGTATTGAAATGCAGCCCGGTTTCCCGGTCCAGGTATTGCCCCTGGAACCGCAGGTTCTGCTCTTCGATGTAATACGGTTCGCGAACCTCCTCAAGCGTGTTGCCCCATACCCGATACGTGGCCTTGCCAGACGTTGTGTCCATCGGCTTCGGTAAGTTGTTCCGGCAAGCCGTTGAGGTCGTTGTGGTAGTAGCGGATCTTTTGCAGCGGGCCGCTGCCGTCGACGCGGGCCAGCGGCTCGTAGCCATCGTCTTCGTAGAGATAGAGGCTGGTTTGCTGGTGGCGATGTTCCTGCAGCAGGCGCAGCCCGTCCCAGGTGAAGCGGGTTTCGCCCAGCGGGTAGCCGTGGCTGTCGTGCTCGGCTTTTCCGATACGTCGGCCCAGTGGGTCGTAAGTCATCCTGACTACGCTGCCGTTGTCGTTGCGCACTTCGATCAAACGGCTTTCGGCATCGTAGGCGAAGTGTTGCAGGCCGCGGGTGGCGCTGCGTTTTTCGATCAGCCGGCCGAAAGCGTCGTAGCGGTAGCGCTTATCCTGATAGGTCAGCAGCTTGTTGTGCACCACCAGCCCGGCGCCTGGCGCCGGGCCGTCCAGCAGGTTGGCGGCGGCGTCGTAGGCAAAGGTTTCACGCTGGCCGTGCAGGCTGTCCTGGCTGGCGATGATGCGACCGGTGGCGTCGTAGTGCAGCAACTGGCGCTGCTGCGTGGCGGGTTGCTGGTCGAGCTTGCCGATCAGGTTGTCGGCGGGGTCGTATTCAAAGTGTTTCTGCACCGCCGCCGGCAACAGCGCGGGGTGGCTGCTGGGGCGACGTTGACGGGCGCGCAGACGGCCGCTGCGGTCGTATTCGCTGCGGGTGCTGATCTGCCCTTGGGTGCGCAGCACCTCACGATGCAGGCGGTCGCGTTCGAAATCGCTGATGACCTGGCCGTCGAGGTTGATCTGGTGCAGGTGACCGCTGCCGTAGTACAGCCGATTGACCCAGCGGCCGTCGGGCAGTTGGCTCTGGATCAGGTTGCCGAGTTCGTCGTAGTGATGCTGCAGGCTGCCAGCGGCGCTGTTTTCGGCGAGCATCTGACCGAGGGCATCGTAGGCGAAACTCAGGGTCTGCGCGGCGCCTTGCAGGTCATTGAAGGTAACGGCGGTGAGCTGGTCCAGCGGATCATAGGTATATTCGGTGCGGCCATCGTCGGTGACCTTGGCGATCAACCGACCCGCGGCGTCGCGCTCCAGACGATGGACGACAGGCGCCGGTGATGTTTCGGGAACCTGCGCCAGGCCGCTGCCATGAGCCGCAGGAATGGCCGTCACCCGCGCAACGTTATCCAGCTGGTCATAGGCGTAGCGCTTGGCGCTGCCATCCAGGTCCTGCTGTTCGACCAGCCGATCCGCGGCATCCCAGGCGAACCGATAGCTTTCGCCGTTCTCGTTGATCAGCGCTTGCAGCCGGGCGAAGCTGTCGTAGGCAAACTGCACCTGCCGGCCCTGGGCGTCGATGCGTTGGCGCACCTGGCCGCGGCGGTTGTGCTGGTAATGCGTGGTGTGCCCGGCTGGGTCGGTGTGGCCGGTGAGCTGGCCGGCGCTGTCGCGCTGGTAGTGCTCGGTGCGACCATCCGGCAATTGGCTGCCGAGCAGCCGCCCTTGGGCGTCGTAACTGAATCGGGTGCGCTCGCCGAGGGCGTCGGTGATGGTTTGCAGATAGCCGCGCGGGTCATAACTGAAACGCGTCGGGTAGCCCGAGCAGTCGATGTGTTCCACCAGTTGCCCGAACGGGTTCCAGCGCAGCTTCTTGCGCTTGCCGGTGGCGTCGATGATTTCCACCACCTGGCCGTGGGTGTCGTAGCGGTAGCGGGTGATATGGCCCAGTGGGTCGGTTTCGGCGACGCAGTTGCCGCGCTGATCGTAGCGGTATTTCCAGCTGTTGCCGGCGGCATCGGTTTCCACCAGTGGCAGCGCCCAATGCTCGAGCCAGAGGGTAGACTCGCTGCGGCCCAGTGGGTCGGTTTCGCCGATCAGGTTGCCGGTCTCGTCGTAACTGAAATGGTACTGGCCGCCTTGAGGGTCGGTGGCGCTGAGCAACTGGCGTTCGTCGTTCCACTCGAACAACCAGGTCTGGCCGAGATTGTCGGCGAACCGGGTGATCTGGTGCTGGCTGTTCCAATGCCGGATGCTGATGCGTTGCAGGCTGTCGGTGATGCGCGTTATGCCGGCCGTGAGGTCGTAGTCGAACTGGTAGGCGTCGCCTTCGTCAGTCCAGTGGCGGACCACGCGCCACTCTTGGTTTTCGATCAAGGCCCATTCGTAGAAGCAGCGCAGGCCGGCAGGCAGTTGATGTTCGACCATCCGCTGCCCGGCGTCGTAGCTGAACCGCCGCTGCACCTGGCCGCCAGCGTCGCGCACTGCGGTGAGATTGCCCGCCGCATCGTAGGCGTAGCTGACCAGCACTTCGCGCTGCTGGTCGGGGTAGAGGCGTTCGATCCGGCTGACGCGTTCGTTTTCGCGAGTCAGCTCGACCTGGAGCACATCAAACGTATCGCGCAGCCGCACCAGCCGGCCTGCTTCGTCATAGTCGAGATGGATGCGATTGTCGTTGCGGTCACCCAACTGGCTCAAGCGCAGCCGCGATGAGTTTCCAGGCGTCGGTTCGAACAAACGGTACAAGCCGTCGTCGCTTTCGATCAGCAGTTGCCCGCTCACATGGCGCCGCACCGCGAGGCCCTCGCCGGGGCTGAACACCGCGCCGCCCAACGGGATCGAGCCCATGTCGATGGGGCGGGCCTGTTCGTCGGTATACAGCAGGGTCTCGCCGCCGTCGGGGTGCGGCAGGATGTCGACCTGAACCTCGTAGGAAACGCTCCAGCCGGCGCCGAACAATCCGTCGCGGCGTTCGTCACGGCTGTTGTAGAAACGCTGCCAGTCAATCGGCAGGATGCCAGGCAACACGAAGTCCAGTTCTGCATCGCCGCCCAGCACCTTGGCCCCGGTGGCAGCATGCACCGGGTTCGACGAGCCCATGGCGGCGCTGGCCGCGGCATTGGCCGCGCTGCTCGCGACCATGGACGCCGCGCCGCCCACCAGCATGCAGGGCAACTTGCTGAAGAACTTGCCCTTGCCGCCCTTGAGCATCAGCAGTGCCGTGACCGCCAGCCCCACGCCCGGCGTCTTGCCGCTGCGGATCTCGCGCACCACCACCGAGCCACCACCAATGGTGACGTTGGGCGAAATCAGCCCGGACGACACGACCTTGGCATCGCAAGTACTTCGGTCGCCGCTGCGCACGGCGGGCTGGCCGTTGATGGTGACCTTGTCCGAGCCCTCGGCCATGAACTGCGGTGGCATTGGCGGGTGCTTGGTGCACAGCACCAGGTCTTCCGGCTTGGGCACCGCGCCCGGCGCGGGCGTGGCGACGCTGGGGCGCCACATCTGCGAAAAGAATTCCCCCGCCATGTCCAGGTAGCTGGACTCTTCTTCAGGCTCAGGGGCTTCGAGCTCCGTACCGGCGGCGGCAACGTGAGACTCGATTGCCCCGGCCGCACGGGCCGCGCGAATGTTGTTAGTGAAGGTATCGTCGGAGCCGGTGAGGATGTTGGCCTGCACCGTGGGCGGAAAAAGGGCGTTGCCGATGCCCTCGCATATATTGCTCAGGCCCTTGTCGGCTCCGGTCTTGCTCATCGCCAGGCCAACCACGGTGCCCACCACCAGGCCGAGCACGAAGCAGCCCAGCCCGCCGGTAACCACGGTAATGCCCGTGGCCGCGACCACCGCGGCGGTCGCCAGGGCGGTGATCGCAATATTCGCCGCCACCTCCAGTACGCCGCCAAGTATATCGGCCATCATTGACGTGTGGTCCAGCGCGTCGCCCAGGCGGGCGGCCCAGAGCGCATCAGACATGCCGCGGGCTCATGCGCGCGGAGCGTTCGACAGCTGTGGTTTCAAGCAATATGAAGCCTTCCATTGCGCCCCTTCCCTGTGGGTGATGGCTCGCTGATCAAGGCTACGCCAAGGCGTCTGACCAGCTTCGATTTCATGAGGCAATCGGCGGGTCGTATGTTAACCACGGCAGGCGCTTCCTGTCGCTTTCGCCAAGGACTTTTTTGTCAAATGATCGCATCGATATCCAGCGTATAAGGCTTACCGATGACGTACCCATGAGCACCATGGACCAGCTCGATATCGGTGCCGGCCGCAGGCGCCATGGCCAGTTGTTCAGCCACGCGGTTTTCCGGATGCGCTTGCCAGCGGGTCAGGTGTTGCGCCAGTCGCTCAGGGTGTTCGGACAGGCTGCCGTAAACGTCTTGGTCGCTGACTAACGTGGTGTGCAGCCCTCTCAGGCGAGCACGTGTGGCGTGCACCTTGTCGACCTCACGGGCGAGGGCATCAATGATCGGTTGGTGGGTGCGCTCGTAGCCATCGGGACGCCCGATCAACTGTCTGCTTTCGTTACGCAACTGCCGAGTGATCTGTTCCAGCGCGTTTTCGATGCATTCGTATTCACGCTGTGTCACCAGAGGGCCCTTCGACTCCAACGCTTCCTGCCAGCGGCGCAGGGTTGCCCAGCACGCAGGAAGATAACTGGAGGTCATGAGGTGGTTACCGGCCTGAAAGAGCTGGGCGGTGAACTTCGCCCGGTCCGGCAGGCCACGTCTCTGCTCCAAGGCCAGCTCGCAAGCGGCATGTTGCGTGAGGGTGTCGCAGCCTGGCGTCCAGAGGATCGACGACCGCTCCTGACGACCGAACTCTACGGGCAAGAAATGGCGCAAGGTGCCGTGGTGTTCATAGGACTCGCCCGTCCAGTTGTAGATGCCGGCCACGAACACTGAAAAGCCGGCCGGCACGTTGGCGAACATCAGCGCGAAACCCGTGCCATAGACACTCGCCTTGGTGTCCATCCAACTGCCCGGTACGCTGGGTATCGGGTCGTTGTGATTGACCATGCGGTAGTGCACCAGAGGGGCGGCATTTTCGACGAAGGCGGCGTCGGCGGCGCGAGGGGCACCGTAGGTGTAGAGTTGGATGTCGTAGCTGAATCCTTCCCTCAGACGTAGCATTTCTGCAAGCAGCAATGCCACGGCGCCGCCCAGGCTGTGGCCACAGATCAGCAGTTCCTGACCGGCATAGAACCTTTCCAGGTAATCAATTACGAAGGCAGCAGCTTTTTTGGCTGCTCCGTAAAACCCCTGGTGCACCTTGCCGCCACCTTCCTCAAAGGGAACCTGGAGCGCGTCGGCGTCACGCAGGCCATCGGCAAGCATCTGCGCTGTGCCGCGCACTGCAATCAGGATTACTTCGTCGTTGTGAGTGATAAAGGCTTGGGTATCGGTGCTTTCTTCTTTTGCAGTGTCATCGAGAAAATGGACCTTGGCGGGATGCTCCTGCTTCACACCCAGTTCCGGATTGTTCATAGGATAAAGCGCAGGGTCGAACGGGACGATTTCCAGTCGCTTGGAGTAGGGCACATCCTCATACAAGGGGTAGTGAATTTTTACCTGTCCCGGGTCAACCTTCCAAAGCTCCTCGGACTTGGCCAACGCATCGCCGAACCAGTTGCCCACGCTCGGTTGCTCGGGAAAGCTCACCGGTGAGTGTATCGGAGCCTCGCCGGGCTTCTGGCCGAAGGGGCAGTAACTCAGGGTCGCCATGAGTGCCAGTTGGTACAGGTTGAGCGCGCAGAATGCCGGAGTAGTAGACAGTAAGGGCCGCAAGGCCCGCAGCGGGCGTACCTCCAGCACGGTATGCAATTGAGGCATCAACGCTACGCCAGTCTTGCCAAACTCCCCCATTAGCCGCGCCGGCCCCTGGTTGGGTGGGTAATGCCGGTACACCCGCGGTGGCAGGTGGGTGACATGCTTGACCAGGTCGCGCACCTCCACCTGGAAGAACTGACCGGCGCAGGCTTGGGCGGGGTTCTCTCGGGTGCTGGTGGCGTTGTCGTTCAGGTAGCGGGTTTGTTCGGCGCGGACTTGGAGTTCGGTGACTTTGAGCGGGTAGTGCGGTCTTGTTTGTAGAATTGAATATTCATCTTCGGTGCCGTCATGGTCTTGGTCAAAAAACAAAGCAATCGGTCCGGCAAAATGATTGTTGACCTGACCGACGCCCGCGAGATCGAGATTGCCACGGTACGTTTGTCCTTCCGAATCGATGACCTCATAAGCCAGCCACGCGTAAGGCTCTCCAGAGCCAAACTCATCAACCAGCTGAAAGCTGCTCCATCGTCCCCCCGCAGGACAGGCGAGAATACGACCGCTTAGGTGCAACTCCAATCCCGTTGTAGATAATGTCATGCAATAACTTCCTTATTCAGTGCAGCCCGGATAGATGCTGCAGCGCTGTCCGTCCGGCATGTGGAAACCGCTGAAATCCTTGTAGTTGCCGTAACAGAAGGCGTAGTGGTCTTCGAAATTACGGCCCATGCAGCGTTTCCAACCGTTCGGCACTTTTACCCATGTATCGCCAATGGCGGGTCTTTCCTCGCTTGCCAACTTGATCTTCATCCTCACCGTTTTCCCCGGCAGTTGATCAAGCGTGAACGCCGAAAAAGGCCGACCATTTCCAACCTCGCCCTTTGGGTTGGTTTTTTTGCAATCGAGGATTTTCACGATGCGTCGTTTGGCCCCCGAGGTGCGGAACAGCCACTGGCATTGGCCGTGGAAGGTGCTCTCACCCGCCTTGCTGAAGGTGCCCCTGTATTGCTCCTCCAGCTCATCACGTATATGGGGACTTGCAACCAAAGCGGCACCTCCGGCACCGGATGTATCCCGGGGGAGGAGTTGTCGATGTGTTCCCAGCGCTCACCTTGCCAATAGCACACGCTATTGGCCGGACCGAGATAGGCGGCATGCGCTTCGACTGGCAGATACGCAAGCGCCCGGGCCAACACCCGGTTGTCGTGGAAGCGATACACCGCTTGATGAGGACGCTCCCCGGCAATCAATCGCTCGCGCCAGTGTCCGACCAACTGGGGGAGATGGCCCTTGGGGAGGCTGGCGAGCCAACCCCAATGACTGTCCGGTCGATTGAGCAACTCTTGGAGATTTTTATCGTTGGGGTTATCTAGGGTGAAGACAAATGGCCCGACCTCACTGAGATCGGCAATCAGGGTTTTGCTGAAGAAGCTCAGGTATTGATCGGGTCGACTGTTTTTGATCAGTGCCTGGAGCATCGGTTGTTCGCCGTCTGCATCGAGGATCACACACAGGGCATGGCCGAGGCGGAGGTGTTCAAGCAGCCACTGACGAGGTTGGGTATCGTTCATGCGGCAATGGTCTCCGTCGGGCATGCGCCCTCGCGGCAGGCTTCGCAAAGGGGGCAGAAATCCGCTCCGGCGACCTTGCTGGTTGTCATGAGGGCGCGTTGGGTAGGCGCAAGCGTGGGCGGCAGGTTGAGCAGCGTAGCCAACGGGTCGATCGACCCTGGATCGAATGCTGCAGCACGTACACCGGGAAGCGGGGCGCCGCCCAATTGGATTGCGCTACTGCTGAAAATGCCGCCATGGCCGATTACGATATGCTCGCCTCCGGCACTCAGGCTGGCTGAAGATCCTGGAAAAAAGTGAAGCCCTGCTGCGTACCCAGTCAAAAGATTTGCGAGTGGCCGCCTGGCTGACCTGGGCGTTGTACCAGCGTGAGTCCTTCCAAGGGTTGCTAGCCGGCCTCGGGCTTTTACGACATCTGTGTAAGAACCATTGGCTTGAGCTCCACCCGGTCAAGACCCGAACCCGTGCCGCCAGTTTTCATTGGTTGGTGCCTCGCCTGGAGCAGGCGTTAAGTGAAGATGTCGCGATAGGCAAGCAACTGCCGTTGTTCCGTCATCTGGCAGAACAACTTGAAGACCTTGATGCCGTCTTCACCACTCATCTCGGCGATGACGCGCCTCTGTTATTGCCGCTGTGCCGACGCCTCAAGGGCATGATCCAGCGTGTGACCAGTGGCCAGCCGCAGCCTGGATCTGTCGGGACGATGGTGGCTCAAGTAAAACAAGCCGCTACCCAACTGCTCGCTTCCGGTGCCCCGATCGAAAACGAAAGGGATGCCCACAAGGTGTTGCGGGCTCAGCAGGAAACCGCAGCCGATTACGGATTGCCCGACCTCAATGATATGCGGCTGAGTTTGCACGACGCCCGTGGTCAGGTCTGTCGTGCGATCCAGGCATCTATCGAGGCTTACGAGCCGCGTCTGAGGAATGTCTGTGTCGTTTCAGCGCCCAATGATGCCGACCAGCTCCGCCTGTCTTTTCGCATTGACGCCTTTCTGGAGGTGGAAGGCTTCAGGGGAGCGGTGAGTTTCTTCGCATGCCTGGACGGCAATGGCCAGATCAAGGTCATTCAAGGATAGATATGTCATTCAATCAGTACTACCAGAGCGAGTTGAGCGCGCTTCGCCAGTTGGGCCAGCGCTTTGCCGAGCGCAATCCTGCGCTGGCACCGTTCCTCGGCCAGGCTGGGCGCGACCCTGATGTTGAACGGTTGCTGGAGGGCGTCGCGTTCCTGACAGGGCGTTTGCGCCAGAAGCTCGATGACGAACTGCCGGAGTTGAGCCATTCGTTGATGCAACTGCTTTGGCCCAACTACATGAGGCCGCTACCGTCCTTCGGTATCTTGCAGTTTGATCCGCTACAACGGGCTGGCCCCGCATTGCAGGTCGAGCGCGATACGCCGGTGGAGAGCAAGCCGATCAAGGAGGTGATCTGTCGTTTTCGAACCTGTTACCCGACCGAGGTATTGGCGCTGGACCTGACTGGGCTCGGTTACTCGGTAAAGGGAAACGGCTCGTTATTGAGCCTGCGTCTGCAGATGACTTGCGATGGCCACCTGGGAGAATTACAGCTAAGCCGTTTGCGCCTGCATCTGACCGGCGAGCGTTATATCAGCCAGATGCTCTACCTCAATCTGATGCGCAACCTGGAACATGTCGAGCTGATCCCGTTGGGCGGTGACGGCGGTCCCGTAACCGCTGCGAATGGTGATCCCATGACGTTCAGGATCGCCGCCAGCCAAGTCCGGCCGGTGGGGTTCGCCGACGAGCACGCGCTGGTCCCTTATCCGTTGAATACCTTTCGCGGCTATCGCTACCTGCAAGAATATTTCGCGTTCCAGGAAAAATTCCTGTTCATCGACGTCAATGGCCTCGATGTACTCAACACGTTGCCGCAAGACATCCTGAAACAGATGCGAGGGCTGGACCTGCGTTTCGACATAGGCAAGAGCGGTAATCAGCGGTTACGTCCGACGCTGGATAACGTGAAGCTTTATTGCACGCCTATCGTCAATCTGTTCAAACACGACGCGCAGCCGATTCGCCTGGATGGGAAGCAGGATGAATACCTGCTCTTGCCGGCCCGATACGACCCTGAACACTGCGGCGTGTTTTCCGTCGAGAGCGTTACTGGCTGGAACCCCGGTGGGCTGGGTTACCAGGCCTACGTGCCTTTCGAATCCTTCGAACACGATTCCAGTTTCGACGTACCTGGCAATCGCGGTTATTACAGCGTTCGCCAACGGCCTTCGTTGCTTCACGGTGGCTTTGACACTTGCCTGGGATTCGGCGTCCGGCCCAGTCCGACCCACGAGACGCTGTCGATCGAGTTGATGTGTACCAATCGGAACCTGCCGCGCCAGCTCAATCCGGGTGATATCAATCAACCGGGCGACAAGAGCCCGGCGTCGCTTGGTTTCCGCAACATCGGTCCGGTTACGCCGAGTTACGCGCCTCCGTTGGATCGTGACTTCCTCTGGAAGCTCATCAGCAACATGTCGCTCAACTACCTGTCGCTGGTGGACGTCAATGCGCTGAAGGTAATACTCGAAACCTACGACTTTCCGCGTTACCACGACGAACAGACCGAAAAGGTCAGCAAGCTTCTGCTGAGCGGCCTGAAGGCGATTGAACACCACCATGTTGATCGACTGCATCACGGCTTGCCCGTTCGCGGCATATGTACAGAGCTGACGATCGATCCTCAGGGCTATATCGGCGAAGGTGATTTGTACGTCTTCGCGTCCGTCCTCAACGAGTTTTTCGCGCTCTACGCCAGCCTCAACTCGTATCACCAGTTGCGGGTAAACAGTACGCAGGGAGAGGTGTACCAATGGACACCCCGTATGGGCCAGCAGCCGCTTCTATGAACGCGCTGACGAGAGGTATACGCGAGTATTCGTTGTTCCAGGCGATCTTACTGGTGATCGAGCGGCTGCGCGGCGCCCATCCCGGGCTGGATGACGAAGCACTGTATGACCAGTTGGAGTTCCAGGCCAATCCGAGCCTGGGGTTTCCGGCCAGTGATATCGAGCGCGTGGAATTTTTCCAGGAGCATGGGCAGGTGCGGGCTCGCCTGAGTATCAACCTGATCGGCCTGGTGGGAACAGGATCACCGGTACCGGCGTTTTATGGCGAGCAGGCGTTGGGAGACGGCGATGGCAATCCGACTCGCCAGTTCCTCGACGTGTTCCACCATCGCCTCCAGCGGTTGATGCTGCCGATATGGCGCAAATATCGTTACTACCAGAGTTTCCAGACTGGTGCTCGGGACCCGTTTTCGGAGCAACTGTTCGCGCTGATCGGTCTGGGAGGCGAAGAAATTCGCAAGGCTACTCAACTGAACTGGAAACGCCTGCTGCCCTACCTGGGCCTGTTGAGTCTCCGAGCCCATTCGGCCGCCTTGATCGAAGCGGTGTTGCGTTATTACTTCAAGCACGCCGAGCTAAGCCTGGAACAGTGCGTAGAGCGCCGGGTCGAGATTCTCGCCGAGCAGCGCAATCGACTTGGAGGCGCCAATAGCCTGTTGAGCGAAGACCTTGTGCTGGGCGAACGGGTTCGTGATCGCAACGGCAAGTTCCGGATCCATATTCGCGAACTGGACTGGCAACGTCTGCACGAATTTCTGCCAATCGGTGTTGGCTACCAGCCTCTTTGCACACTGGTGCGCTTCACCCTGCGTGATCCCCTCGAATATGACATTCGCCTGGTCTTGCGCCAGCAGGAAATACATGAGCTGCGTATCGGAGAGCAGAACACTTGCCGCCTGGGATGGACCAGTTGGCTTGGGCTTGAACACGCCGACGGCGTGGTGTCCCTCGGCAGCAGCATTCATCAGGAACGAGTGAAATGATCAATGTGGATCTTCAGCAACTTATCCAAGCGCTGGACGCAGATACCCGGGGCGATCTGGAGCGCTCGGCGCAGCGATGTGCGGATCGTGGCGCAGACAGGATTCTGGTGGATGATTTGTTGCTGGGCCTGCTGGAACGTAGCCAGAGCTTGCTTGTACGTGCCTTGCGGGATGTCGGAATAAGTCCAGGCCAGTTGAGCGCGGTTCTTCAACCTCGGGCTGAACACGGCGCTTCACGTAATCCGGTATTTGCCCCTGAGCTGGTGCAATGGCTGCAGGATGCATTGTTGGTGGCGAATCTCGAGCTAGGTCAAGGCAGCGTCACCGAGGCCGCGTTGATCCTGGCCATGTTACGCAACCCCATTCGTCATGCCGGCACTCGGTACCAGCCGTTGCTCGCCCGGTTGAGCATCGAGCGGCTGATGGATTTCACCCTGTCCCTACAGGCCCAGACGAAAGACAGCCCACCGTCCCTGCCTGGCGATTCGTTACTCGAGCGCTTCACTCATAACCTGACCCGGCAGGCTCGTGACGGCAAGCTTGATCCGGTGCTATGCCGGGACGGCGAAATCCGGCAGATGGTCGATATCCTTTCGCGCCGCCGCAAGAACAATCCGATCGTTGTCGGTGAAGCCGGGGTCGGCAAGACTGCCATCGTCGAGGGGCTGGCGTTGCGCATCGCCGCAGGGGAAGTGCCGTCAGAGCTTGAAGGGGTGCAGATCCTTTCGCTGGACATGGGGCTACTGCAGGCCGGAGCCAGCATCAAAGGGGAATTCGAACGTCGCCTCAAAGGGGTGATCGACGGCGTAAAGTCTTCATCCACTCCCATTATTCTGTTCATTGACGAGGCCCATGCATTGGTCGGCGCAGGTGGGAGCGCTGGCGGTTCAGACGCGGCCAACCTGCTCAAGCCGGCGCTGGCCCGAGGTGAATTGCGCACAATCGCGGCCACGACATGGGCCGAGTACAAGAAATACTTCGAAAACGACGCGGCCCTCGCACGTCGTTTCCAGCCGGTGCAACTACACGAGCCGACCGTCAGTGATGCGGTGACAATCCTGCGTGGGTTGGCCCGGGTTTATGAGCAGAGTCATGGCATCTATCTGCGTGATGATGCGGTGGTCGCCGCGGCGCGGTTGTCAGCTCGCTATCTGGCCGGTCGTCAATTGCCGGACAAGGCCGTCGATGTGCTGGATACCGCCTGTGCTCGGGTGCGTATCAGCCTGGCTGCAGCGCCGCGAAGCCTTGAGCGCCTGCGTGGAGAACTGGCCGAAGGCGAGCGACAACGTCAGGCCTTGTGTCGTGATGCACAGGCCGGGTTGCCGATCGATCACCAGGCATTGGCGACGCTTGAGGTGAACCTGGAAGCTGTTGAAGAAAAGCGCCAGGTTCTGGAGTCTCGTTGGATCGAGCAACGAGTGCTTGCCGAACGCCTGTTAACACTACGCCAGCAATTGGTCGGGGCGCGGGAGGATGGGTCGCAGGTCATGGAGGTCGAGACGCTGGAAGCGGCGTTAGACGAAACCCACCATGCGCTGCTAATCGCCCAGGCCGATGAGCGCCTGGTCAGCTTTGAAGTGTGTCCACGCCTGGTAGCTGAAGTAATCAACGCATGGACTGGCGTGCCGTTGTCGCAGCTGGCATGCGAGCACAGCAGCAGGATCACCCGTTTCGCGGATGACTTGCGCGCGCGCATCAAGGGGCAGGAACCAGCCGTGCAGGCCCTTGATCGCGCGATGCGGGCGGCCGCGGCTGGCTTGAACAAAGTCGATGCTCCTGCGGGTGTGTTTTTGCTGGTGGGCCCGAGCGGTGTCGGCAAGACCGAAACGGCGTTGGCCCTGGCGGATTTGCTATACGGCGGAGACCGTTTTATCACGACGCTCAACATGGGCGAGTTCCAGGAGAAACATACCGTTTCCCGACTGATCGGCGCGCCACCGGGTTATGTCGGGTTCGGCGAGGGCGGCATGCTCACCGAAGCCGTCAGGCATAAGCCCTATTCTGTTGTGTTGCTCGACGAGGTTGAGAAAGCTGATCCGGATGTGCTGAATCTGTTCTATCAGATTTTCGACAAGGGCCTGGCCAATGACGGCGAAGGACGCGAGATCGATTTTCGCAACACGCTGATTCTGATGACGTCGAACCTGGGCAGTGAATGCATCAGTCAATTGTGCCAAAACAACGCGCGGCCAAGCGCCGAACACCTCGAAGAAGCTATCCGTCCATTGCTCAGTCAGCATTTCAAACCTGCACTATTGGCGCGGATGTGCGTGGTGCCGTACTTCCCGGTAAGTGGTGCGGTGTTGCGTGAGCTTGTGGAGATAAAAATGGCTCGCTTGGGCGAGCGGCTGAAACGTCGTCAGTTGGGATTCACTTATTGCGCGCAGCTTGTGGACCAGTTGGTCGAGCGTTGTGACCGCAGCGACAGCGGCGCGCGGCTTATCGATCACTTGCTCGATCTTCATCTGATGCCGCGATTGGCCGACCGCTTGCTCACGGCGATGGCTAACAATGAACAGCTGCGGCATGTACACGCCACGCTTGATGATCAAGCCAGCGTAGTGTGCGAGTTCACTTGATGAGCGCAATGTTCACGCTGGTACCGCAGCCGCTGGCTTATGCAGAAGCCCTTTTGGCCGAGTTTTCAACCCTGTCGCGATCTGGTGACGACGTGTCACTGCTCGGGGATTTCATCAGGGGCATCGCACGGCTCAGTACGTGTGAGGTGGCGCAACTATACCTTCTGGATACCACGCACGCCCGGTTGGAAATGTACGCCGAATGTCTCGAAGAGCAGCTGCAATTTCCTGATCGGGCAAGCGTGTCCTGCGACTATAACGATGAACAACTGTTGCAGTACGTCCTGCGCCAGAATCGTGTGGTATGCCTGGGCGCGTTGAGTGACAGCTTGCACGATACGCGGTTCTTGCCGGTTCGTGCCGCGCCTTGGCAATCACTGCTCTGCGTGCCGCTTGTCGACATGCAAGGCGCCACCGCCGGACTGTTGCTCTGCGCCAGCGTCAAGCATCTCGACTTGAAGGGGTTCGCTGAGTCCTTCGGGCATCTGGGGATGTTTGCGCTCAGGCAGATACACCTGCTGCAGTGCAGGCAACTTCCTGCCGACGGCCTCCGGCAAGTTACGATTACTCTGCCAAGTGCCAACCGCTATGGTTTGATCGGCAAGAGCGACGCGATGCGTCAGACCTGCCTATTGGTCAGCAAGGTAATCAACAGCCCATACACCGTGCTGTTGTGTGGCGAGACCGGGACTGGCAAGGAAGTGGTTGCCCAGGCCCTTCATGATCATGGCCCGCGCCGCACGGAGGCATTCATTGTCCAGAACTGTGCCGCGGTTCCCGAGCATTTGCTGGAAAGCGAGTTGTTCGGTTATCGCAAGGGGGCTTTCACGGGTGCCGATCGGGATCGCCCCGGGCTGTTCGATGCGGCTGACAGAGGCACGTTGTTGCTCGATGAAATCGGTGACATGCCGTTGTCTCTCCAGTCCAAGCTGCTACGGGTATTGCAGGAAGGCGAGATTCGTCCGCTGGGGTCCAACCATACCCACAAGATCGATGTGCGCATCATCGCCGCTACCCATCGGGACCTGAAGCAGTTGATGAACGAGGGCAAGTTTCGCGAAGACTTGTATTACCGCCTCGCACAGTTTCCGATCCAGTTGCCCGCGCTACGTCAGCGCGGCCCCGACATCATTGAACTGGCGCGACACTTCACTGACAAGGCCTGCGCACTCCTGCAACGAGACGTTCCGCGCTGGTCCGACGCAGCGCTGGTTCACCTGGCGGCCTATGATTTTCCAGGCAACGTACGCGAGCTCAAAGGCATCGTGGAAAGAGCCGTACTGCTGTGCGATGGCGCCGAACTGCTGGAAGAGCATTTTTCCCTGCACATCAAGGATCTGTCCGAAGAGGGCCGCGTTAGCCTGCGTGAACGGATGGAGCAAATCGAGCGCAGCCTGGTAATTGATTGCCTGCGCAAGAACCTCGGTAACCAGACGCTCACTGCCTGTGAGCTCGGCTTGCCCCGTCGGACACTGATCTATCGGATGCACCGGCTGAAAATCAGCCGTCGGGATGTTGAAGCATGAATCCCACTCCCTCATTGGCTCCCATCTATTCAAGTCTCCGGAGGCTCTGGATGCCTGTTCGTGCCTGTCAGACCGTTCTGCTTGTTTTCATCGTGTTGTTCGGCCTTGGCGCCTGCAGCGGCAATTATAAATTCGACGATAAAGATTATCGCCCGTTAGGTGATCCGCAAGCGGTCAGTCGTGGCCAGTGAACACAAGGAGCGTTGTCGATGGAACTCGTTTTAGAAATGCTCACTGCCAGGCAGTTCATCACCCCGGATCTCTGCCGGAAGATCTTCGGGCCGGCCGGCGGTGTGATTGGGCGAGGGGATGATTGCGACTGGACCATTCCGGACTGCGAGCGCCTCCTGTCCAAGCGTCACGCACGGGTGAGTTTCGAGGAGGGCATGTTTTTTCTGACCGATACCAGCGGCAACGGCATATCCAACCGTAAAAGCGGCATGCGATTACCCAAGGGGCAGCCGGTGCACATCGAGGATGGGGATGTGTATGTGATGGGCGACTGCACTGTCCAGGCGCGGCTGGTAGAGAGGGCGGCAAGCCGCGTTGCAGACCCCTGCCGTTCGGTACCGGTCGAAGGCTTCATACCGGACGACGCGTTTTTCAATCTTGATCCGCTGAAAACCCTGGATCAACAGGAACGGGCTTGCTGTGGGATTGATGAGCTGATCAACCCCGGTGCGGCGGCCACGTTCGGGTCCAGTTGCCCGGACCATGGACGTGTGGATACGGAGAGCCTTCTGCTTCCTGAACTGGTCGAAGCACCGGGCGAACCCGAGCTACACCTGTCGCCAGAACCCGCTGCGCTGGTAAGCCAGGATTTCTGGAAACGCTTCGGCGTTGCGCTGGGGATGGAACTCGACAATCTGGACAACGAAGGCCGGGAGGCCCTGGCGATTGATGTTGCTCGGTTGTTCCAGCAAAGCATTCAAGGGCTGCAACAGAGCGTGCGAACCCGTAGGGAGTTGAAAAGCGAATTGCGCCTGGCGCCGACGCAGGTTCAACGCGACCGGAAAAACCCATTGAAGTACACCGATGACGCCTTGCAGATGTTGTTGCAGCCGAGATCGCCAGGGATGTTGTCGGCGACCGATGCCATCGCTAGCGCATTCAGCGATCTTCAGGCTCATCAAGTGGCCTTGCTTGCCGCCAGTCGCGCCACCTTGCGCGCAACGCTGGAACATTTTTCACCTCGGCAATTGATCCTTCGACTGGAACGAGAGCAGCGACTGTTGATCAGCACACCTGGTCGCTACTGGCGAGCATATGGTCGTTATCACCAGGCGCTTTGCCTGGACGACGACTGGACCGAGCGACTGCTGGCCCGGGATTTCGCCAAGGCTTATGAGGAGCAGGTTCGCCTGATTTCCACCCTGCAAAACGACTCTCATGGATGACGTACATGTCTCGCAGCACCATGCCTTTATTCAAGCCTTTGATGTTGGCGTTCGTAACCTCGACGCTCATGACCGGCTGCGCCTCGCTGTCACCGTTTTCGACGATGACCAAGCTCAACCTCACCCTGATCGCCGGCAATCAGCTCAACCCGGATCTCAACGGACGGCCATCTCCCGTGGTGGTGCGCTTGCTTGAGCTCAAGCATCCAGTGGCTTTTGAGAACGCGGACTTCTTCAGCCTCTACGAGCGTGCCAGGGAAACCCTTTCACCTGACCTGATCGCCAGTGAAGAGCTGGAGTTGCGTCCCGGCGAAACCGTCAGGCTCCGGCTCGACATTGCAGGGGGCGGTCGTTATGTCGGCATACTCGCGGCATACCGTGATCTGCCGCAAGCAAAGTGGCGCTACACGCTGCCAATCATTGCAGGGCGAGTGACTGAAGCGAGCCTGACGCTTGATCAGGATGGGATCGCCACTCGTCTTGGAAAGCCGGCAGGGTGGGTGATCGATGAATCACGATAAAGTCATCTGGCAGGAAGGCATGCTGCTACGGCCGCAGCATCTGCAGCACAACGACCGCTATTTCGATCACCAGTTGAAGGTCCGCACGCGGCTATTGAGCGGCTACACCTGGGGCTTCCTCGCGCTGGAAATCGATGCGCAGTTCCTCAACATGGGACGACTGGTTGTCAACAGAGCCTCCGGTGTCCTCCCGGACGGTAGCTTGTTCGAGCTGGACGGCAGCGCTGAACCGCTCGTCCTGGAAGTCCCGTCCAATATCTGCAATACGCCGATCTACCTCGCGCTGCCACTCGTAACGGGCAATCACATCGAGTCTCGTCGTCCGGAGCAGTCGGATGTGCTGGCGCGCTACATCACCTATGACGCACAAGTGTCTGATTCAAACGCTGCGGATTCCTCCAGCAGCCAGATCAGCTGTGGCCGCCTGGATTTTCGTCTTCTGCTGGGTGAGCAGCAGGGTGATCAGGTTTTTGTGAAACTGAAACTCTGTGAAGTGCTGGATACCACGCCCGACGGTGCGATCACGCTCGATTCGGATTTCGTGCCTACGTTTATCCAGGTCAAGTCGTCCGCTTACCTGTTGTCGTGTCTCAAGGAAGTGATCGGCATGCTGGGCCACCGGGGCGAGAGCCTCGCCGAGCGAATTCGATCCTACGGAAAGTCGGGCGGGGCACAAGTCGGCGATTTCATGATGTTGCAGTTGATCAACCGCACCGAGCTGTTGCTGCGGCATCAGCTGGAACTGGAGCTGGCTCAACCCGAAACGCTTTACCGGATGCTGTTGGCCCTGCTGGGGGAGTTGGCGACATTTTCCACTGACAGCAAGCGACCGCCCCTCGACAATCGGTATCAGCACAGCAACCAGGGCGAGTGCTTCCGAAGCCTGATGCAGGCAATCCGTCAAGTACTCTCGATGGTACTTGAGCAGCACGCCATCGAACTGCAATTGCAGGCTCGCCAGTACGGCATCCTTGTTTCTCAAGTGAACGATCTTTCGCTGTTGGACTCGGCCTCATTTGTATTGGCCGCGAGCGCCGACTGTGACGGTGAAGAGCTGCGCCGTCGCTTGCCATCGCATCTGAAGATCGGTTCGGTCGAGCAGATTCGCCAATTGGTCAATCTGCATCTGCCGGGCATCAGGATCAGGCCGCTACCCGTGGTGCCGCGGCAGATTGCGTTCCATGCCAACAAAGCCTATTTCATCCTCGAACCCAGCGCTGAAGATTTAGCTCAAGTGAAGCGCTCAGCTGGCTTTGCCTTCCATGTGTCTGGAGAGTTTTCCGAGCTTGAACTGAATTTTTGGGCGATCAGGAACTGACCGAAATGGATATGGAAAGTCCTCAGGACGAAACAACCGTTCTGCTCGATGCTGAGGGGAAGCGTCCGGCCTCGGGTCCTTTGACCGATGCCGTGACGCCGTCGCCGCGTGTAGAACATCTGCACGAGCGGATGATCTATGCCGCTCGTCAACCGCATTCGCAAATGTTCGTTGCCAGCCTCAATCCGTTGGTGACGGCAGCGTCCGGGCTGTTATCCCAGGTGGTGCTGCTCAGGCAGGGCCGCGATCGCGGGGATCTGAACATGCTCAAACAGGAGCTGGCCCTCGACTTGAAAGATTTCGAAGCCCATGCATTGAGGTTGAACGTGGTGGAAAGCCAGCTGATCGCCGCCCGCTATGTGTTATGCACGGTGCTCGATGAAGCGGTGGTGGCTGCGCCTGGGGGGCAGGGAAGCAACTGGTCACAAATCAGCCTGCTGAGCAGTTTTCACAACGAGACTTTCGGCGGCGAAAAAGTTTTCCAGTTGCTTGATCGCTTATCGAAAGACCCCGTAAAGCATTTGCATATGCTTGAACTCTCATACCTGTGCCTGTCCCTGGGCTTTGAAGGCAAATATGGAATGCATGCCCGTGGCGGATTTGAGCTCGAAGGCGTGCGCGATGCTCTCTACCGGGCGATCCGGCACGTTCGCGGCGACCCCCCTCGGCAGTTTTCCCATGTTGGGGACGGTTTTGTTGCTCCTCGCCGCGCCCCGATGCGCATTGTCCCCGCCTGGATGGTGATGGTCTTCGCACTGGTCAGTCTGGGAGCGATGTATTCGGGCTTCGCCTGGGTCCTGCAGGAGCAACGCCAAAGCGCATTGCAACCCTATCAATTGCCAGAGCCGGTTATCGCTCAGCCGCTGCCGTAGAACAGGGACGTATCATGAAATCGCTTTTCAGGAAAATGGGCGCCTGGTGGCGTCGGACTTGGGTCTGGACGCTGTCCTGGGTGCTTTTTATCGGATTGCTGGTGTGGTTTGTCGGACCGTTGCTGGCTGTTGCCGATTACAAGTTCTGGGCGAGCCCGACGGCACGTCTGCTGACGATCAGCGTGATGTTTCTGGCGTGGGGACTGGGCATGGTTTTCTACTCTGAGCGCGTCTCGGAAAGCGAGAAGAAAACCGACGCCAATTCGCCACGTACTTGCAGTCGGACCAGGATCGACGATCAGCGCCGCGAGCTACGCTCGCGCTTCAAGAAGGCGTTGGAAACGTTAAAGACCTCAAGCCTGTATTCCGGCTACGGCAAGTACTGGCGTGATGATTTACCCTGGTATTTGGTGATGGGCCCTGCTGCCAGCGGAAAGACCAGCCTGCTGGCCTGCTCGGGTCTCGAATTTGCGTTCGACAGGTTTGAGCGTAATCCCTCGGAAGACGCTTGCGGTACACAACATTGCGATTGGTATTTTGCCCAACAGGCTGTGCTGGTCGATACGCCGGGACGCTACTTGACCCAGGCGGATCCAGATGTCGATGCTGATGCCTGGAGCGGGTTGCTCGAATGGCTGCGCAAGCGTCGCCGTCATTGTCCATTGAATGGCGTGCTGTTGACGGTGCCTGTCGAGGTGCTGCTGGGAAGCGAGGATGAGGTTACCCGGCTTGCCAGTCATATCCGGGCCCGTCTGCAGGATATCCAGCGCCAACTGCGCGCCGACTTGCCGGTCTACCTCGTGCTGAGCAAGGCGGACTACGTGCCTGGCTTTAACGAATTCTTCGACTCGATGACCCGGGAGGAGAGCGACCAGGTGCTGGGCGCCAGTTTTGGTCGGGGCCCGCACGGTAACGATGTGACCGTGTCGCGAACCGAATTCGAGTCGCTACTGCACAGGCTCAACAGTCAGTTGCTCACGCGTCTGCATCAGGAGCGAGATGCGGGACGTCGTGGTCTCATCCTGGATTTTCCCCAGCAACTGGCGCAGATGGGCGCACATCTCTGTCTGCTGCTCGAGCAAGTCTCCAGTGGCAAGGCCTCGCCAATTCGGGGCTTTTACTTGACCTGCGCCTTGCGGCCTGGCGCTGCGGCTGCGAGCCCCGGCGATGCGAGCCCTGGCACTCGCCGCGAGCTTTCGCGGTCCTCTCGCGAAGGTATCAACTCCCGATTTATCCACCACTTGCTGACGCGGGTCATTTTTCCCGAAGCCGATCTGGCCCGCTTGGGGCGGAGCGAACATAGGCGTATCCGTTGGAACCAGCGTATGGTTTATTTCGCAGCAATGGCGCCCGTTGGATTGTTCGGGCTGCTGTGGGCACAGGGTTTTTCGGCCAACCACGAACGTCTGGAACATTTGTGGATGTTGGGCCAGCGTTGGGAACAACTGCGCCTGGCGCCGGTGGCCAGCGACGACTCGATTGCGCTGCTCGACTCGCTTGATGTCCGCTTCGATGCCACTCAGGTCTTTGCGCCGGAAAAAGCGGTGCCACTGCATGAACGCATTCGTTTATATCAGGGGGATGCAACCAGCCCCGTGGTGGTTGGCGCCTATGAACACGAATTGCAATCGCAACTCCTGCCTCGGGTTGCGAAAATGCTTGAGGAGCATATTCAGGGCAACCTGGGCGACCGTGAACGTTTGCTCAACAGTCTGCGCGCGTATTTGATGCTGGCCAGGCCCGAGCGACGCGAAGCGGCATGGCTCAAGGATCGGCTTGCCCGCGATTGGTCGCTGCGTTATCCCGGCAATCCAGCGTTACAGAACGGCTTGAATACTCACTTCGAGCGTCTATTGGACCTGCCGCTCGCCTATGAAGTGGACGAGTCATTGGTGGCCCAGGCGCGGAAAATCCTGCGCGGTGAGTCCCTGGCGGACGTCGTTTACCGAATGCTTCGCGAGCAGGCCAACCCGCTGCCGCCATACAGTCTCAGCCAACATCTGGGCCCGCAGGGTGCGTTGCTGGTCGGCACTGACCAGATCATTCCGGGCTTCTATACCCGTCAAGGTTATGAGCAGTACTTTTCAGTCCAAGGCACGACGCTGATTACCGGACTGCTACAGGACAATTGGGTGCTGGGCGAAGGTGCGAATCCCAGCGGCATGGACATGCGTCGTCTCATGAGCGAACTGGAGCAATTGTACTTTCGTGACTATGCCGAACGCTGGAGCGAGGCGATCGGGCGGGTCAGCTTGCGAAGGGCTGATAGCACCAGTGAAGCCGCCGGGCAATTGGCAGAGCTGACGTCGGCGTATTCGCCTCTGGTGCAATTGCTGGTGCAGGTGCGTGAGCACACGCGCATCCAAGGCATTGCCGAACGTATGGATGAAGCGACGCAAACGACCGGGAACAGCAGCAGTACCGTTTTGCATACGGTCGCCCTCGCTGGCAAAGCCGCCACCTCCGTGGCAGCGAGGCTGCCGGAAGTCGGGCAGAAATCCTTACAACGGCGTTTTGAGCCACTGCACCGTCTGCTGGACGCTGAAGGTGGCCCCGCAGGCGACCTGACCCTGGCGTTGCGCGCTCTTGATGACGTCGACTCGCAGTTGGCCACTCTGACCCGCGCGAGTGCACCGGAGCAGGCCGCCTTCGAATTGGCGAGACATCGCATGGGTGTTCAGCAAGATGCGCTGAGCAATTTGCGTAGCGCGTCGACACGCTTGCCGCGCCCGCTCAGTGGATGGCTCAACGGGCTTGCAGAAGATAGCTGGCGCCTGGTGCTCGATGATTCATATCGATACCTGAACCAGCGCTACCAGAGCGAGCTCTACACGTTCTACGCAAAGGCAATCAACAAGCGGTATCCGTTCAATGCCCACAGCGCCAGCGATGTCGCGATCAATGACTTCCGGGAGTTTTTCAAAGACCAAGGCATTGTCGATCGGTTCTTCGAGCGTTACATGCGGCCGTTCGTCAGTGGTCATTCGGGGCACTACCGTCTGCGCAGTGTCGATGGCCAGAGCCTGCCCATGTCCAGGGCCTATCTGGAGCAAATGGCAACGACACATACCATTCGCCAAAGCTTCTTTGCGGAAGATCCTGTCGAGCCTAAAGTCCAATTCAAGCTCGAACCCTACACGCTCGACCCGGCGGTCAGCCGATCCGAATTACGCCTGGGCGACCAGACGCTGGAGTACCGGCATGGGCCGATACAGCCTGTCGCTTTCACCTGGCCAATCGAGGCGCAGGATGGTCGAGCGGCCTTGGTACTGGACAGGATTGTCGGCGGGCAGGGGGTTGGCATCGAGAAGAGCACCGGGCCCTGGTCGCTGTTTCGTTTATTCGACTTGATGCAGATGGAATACCTGGTCGGTCGCGATGTGCGTGTGCTCAAGGCTGATCTCGGTGGTCTGCGGGCCAACTATCTATTGATGAGCCAGCGCACGCCGAACCCTTTCGACATGAGCACCTTGCGTACCTTCCGGATGCCGGTACAGCTCTGATGCTTCACTTCGGCAGGTGGCGCAGCGCTGCGCGTACCGATCCCGGCAAGGTTCGCTCGCGTAACGAGGATGCCTACCTGGAGTGTCCAGAGCAGGGAATCTGGGCCGTTGCCGACGGAATGGGCGGCCATTCGGGTGGCGATATGGCCAGCCAACTGGTAGTTGCCAACCTCGCGGAGCTGCCCATTCATCGAGATATCGATGAGCGTTCGAGGGCGGTGCGCCAGTGCCTGCGCTGGACCAACCGAAGACTGAGTCAGGAATTGACAGTTACTGCTGAAAATCCGCTCGGCATCATGGGAAGCACCGTCGTGGTGCTGTTACTGGAAGGCAATCGTGCCGCTTGTATCTGGGCTGGCGACAGCCGCTGCTACCTATGGCGTGATCGGCAACTGTATCAATTGTCCAAGGATCATTCCCTGCGCCAGCAACTGATCGACGAGCATCAGGCCAGTCTCGAGGAGGCAGATGCTCACCCCGCGGCGAAAGCTCTGACCCGCGCAGTAGGCGCCTCGCACGAACTGACGCTGGGAATCCTGGAGTTGGACGTTCATTACGGTGATACGTTTTTGTTGTGCAGCGACGGTTTGTATCAGGACCTCGGTGGAAAAGCGCTCGGTGATGCGATGAGCCTGGCTTCCCCGAGCAGAGCATTGGAACATCTTTTCGCAGGAGCTTTGAGCGGTCGGGCGAGGGACAACCTGACGGCGGTGGTGATACGTAGGTGAACGGTCCCGCCACAACTTCAGGTGCCCCAGACGGCGATGAGGATAGTCTCATCTGTTCCGCCTCCGGTGTGTCGTCTGCTTTGCCATCGAGTCAGCGCTGCATTGGCGAAATGCCTAAGATACTTGCCGGTCGCTATTGTCTCGAACGACTGCTTGGTGCCGGTGGCATGGGGGTGGTCTATCGGGCCCGCGACCTCCTCCATGAACAGTACGGCGATCCGGATCCTTACGTTGCGATAAAAATGCTCAGCGAGGAACTCGGTGATGCCCCGGACGCGGGTGCGCTGCTTTATAGCGAGTTTGCCCTGAGCCGGCGCTTGAGCCATCCGAATGTGCTGCGCCCATACACGTTTGAAGTCGACGCTGCCCAGCGACGGGTTTTCATCACAATGGAGCTGATGCGCGGCTTGACCCTGGACAAGTTACTCTGCGAATCCCCCCTCGGTTTGCCCTGGCCCGAGTTGAAACCGATCGCAATTCCACTGCTTGACGCCATCGCACATACCCATGGCCGAGGCGTAGTGCATGGTGACATCAAACCGAGCAATGTCATGCTGAGTGCAGAAGGTGTGCGTTTGTTTGACTTCGGCCTGGGCCTGACTGAGGAGGGCCCCTTGAAAGGCTTGCCTTCGCTGAACCGCCAACGTCTCGACGCCTGGACGCCGGCCTACGCCGCCCCAGAATTGCTGGAAGGAAGCCCCCTGTCCGCATGCACCGATCTCTATAGCCTGGCTTGCGTGCTGTACGAACTGGCGAGCGGCAGACACCCATATCGGCGTCTACCTTCAACCCACGCTCGCGATACCGGGCTGGAGCGTGAGCTCAAGGCTCCGCGCAACTTGCCCAGGCGTTATTGGACAGCATTGCGCACAGCGCTGGCCCTTGATCCTGCGCGGCGCAGCATCAGTGCGACGCAGTTGCGGGCGCTGATGGCAGGTGGCTCGTCCTGGTGGTGAGAAGGCTCCCCGTTGGCGACGCTGCCAATGCTTTCAACGCTGCCTTTCGCTCATCCACCGCCAACCGACCAAGCTTCTCCACGGCGACATAAAACCTGACCCAATCTTCGCCCTCACGCCTGAACAACGTCGCAAACGCCGGCACCCACTGGTCATACAGGCCGAAGGGCAGCAACCGGGCGTTATTCAGTGGCGCGTAGACCCAGGCGTCGTAGCGTTTGTCGCCGGCCCATTGGGTGTCGCGCATGTGCTCGTAGTCGGCACGCAGGCGTTCGAATTCCGCAGCCTTGCGCTGGCGCATCGGCTCGGCCGGCAGGGGGCGGGCGTAAAGGGCTTCGAGCCGCTGGCGGGTGTCGAGGATCAGTTGGATGAACTGCTCGCGCTGGCGCCCCTGGTTGCCGTTGTCCGGCGCCAGGCCGCGATGGGCGCGCCATTGGCGGGTGCCTTCCTGCTCGACGAAGGTGGCGAAGGATTCATTGAATTCGGTGTCGTCCTTTACGTAGACGCGCTGGTGCGCCAGTTCGTGAAAGATCAGTGTCGCCAAGCGCTCGTCGCCCCAGTGCAGCATCGAACTGAGGATCGGGTCATTGAACCAGCCCAGCGTCGAATAAGCCTCTACGCCACCAATCGAGACATCCATGCCGCGCAAGCGCTGCATCGCAGCCTCGCCTCGGGCGGCACTCTGGCTGTAGTAGCCGCGATACGCCACACAACCGGCAATGGGGAAGCAGTGGGTTTGCGGGGCCAGGGAAAATTCCGCGGTGGCGAAGACATTCCAGACGACGAAGGGACGGCCAATGTCCGCGTACAGGCGATAGCTTTGGTTGTCGGGCAAGTGCAGGTGGGCGCTGGCGAACGTCCGGGCTTCGCGCGCCTGGGCCAGATGCGCGCGCAATTTGGGGTCACGGGCGGAGTCGGCGATGACCCGGTCGATCGGCTCTCGAGCTTGCAGCAGTCGTATCTGCCCACTGGCGAGCTGGCTGTAGTAACCGAGGCTGGAACAACCGTTGAGTAACAAAAGCACGAGGGCTGGAAACAAAATCCTGAAAACACGGTCGAGTAAGCGATAGCGTGAACGCTGCCTGATCAATTTGGAATCACCCTGGGAAGTCTGCCTCAAGACTATCTCGCCTGCCCGGAGCTTCGCTATGCGCGTGTTGATGCTGACTTGTGGCCTGTTGCTGCTGACCGGCTGTGCCAGTTTGCCTGATCCCGACCCCTCTCAAGCGTGGATCGACCTGGGAAACCATCGGGACACGGCTTTGCAAGCGCTGGAAGTCGATGACAAAGCCTCCACCGACCGTCGTTATTTCGAAGTGCAGCCCGGCAGTCATGAGCTGACGGTGCGTTATCAATTTGCCGTGGAACCGGGCAACATCGGCCCGGATGCCGAACCGTTGTGGCGTGATTGCCGGTTGAACGTGAAATTCAAGGATTTCAATGCGGGCCGGCGCTACCAGCTGCAGGCCGGCAGTATCGGTTTCCGTCCGTGGGCCAAGCTTTATGACGAGCAACGAAAGGTGGTGGGCCAAGGCACGCCGGCGGGCTGCCAGCAAAGCTGATCGGCGTTATGCTCGGCGTCTGACTTGAGGAAACCGATCATGCGCCTACCCACGCTGTTGTTGGCTCTCGCCACGTTGAGCGGATGTGCAACGAGCCCATTGCCTGAAATGGACCCGAACATGGCCTGGGTCGATTTCGCCACGCCAATGCCGGGCGGCAAGTTGCTGATGGCTGAAAGCCTGGACGGCCAGCGACTGCGGGACGGGCGATTTTTCCAGGTCTCGCCGGGTAGCCATGAATTGAAGGTGCGCTTCGACTTCGAGGTGTTCGGCGCTGGCGGTGGGCTGGGCATGATGAGCGAGCCGAAAGAACGGCTGTGCTACCTCATCGTACGCTACGACCAGTTCGAGGCCGGCCAGCGTTATCGCCTGGAGGCTCGCAACCTGGCTTACTCCCCAAGCGCCCGGCTCTACAACGCCAAGCGTGAAATCGTCGCCGAGGATCGGCAGGCCAATTGCCTGATGTAGCGCTGCCTAGCGGTCGTTCTTCTGGTAGATGATTTTTTTGGTGCCGTATTCGCAACTGCCCACAACCATGTTCTGGTCGTGGACTTCGTCATCGGTGACGATTTCCAAGGTGTATGACGGCACGTTGTTGGCTTGGATTTTCGCTTCGATCTCTGCTTTCAGTTCCTCGCAGGATTTAGGCGCCGCGAGGGCCGATGTGGCCAATGCGCAACCGATGACTGCCAGGGCGAATCGTTTCATGCTGGAATCCCTCAATACAGCGCGCACTGCCTGTGCGCTGAAACTGCAGACCTGCATTCGATCACAATTGCCTTCGGGCAAATAGATCGCCCATCAAAAAGACCGCAGCCTGTGGAGAGGCTGCGATCTTTTCAGTTCATCAACTTACCAGCGAGGCCTCCAGGGTGATCTTGGCGTTGAGCACCTTGGAAACCGGGCAACCTTCCTTGGCCTTGTTGCTCAATTCCTCGAATTGTTCCTGGCTGGCGCCGGGAATTTTGGCCTTGAGGATGAGTTTCACCGCGGTAATGGCAAAGCCGCCATCAACCTGGTCCAGCGTCACTTCGGCGTTGGTGTCGATGCTGTCGGCCTTGAGCCCGGCATCGCCGAGAATCATCGAAAACGCCATGGAAAAACAGCCCGCATGGGCGGCACCGATCAGTTCTTCGGGGTTGGTGCCTTTGCCGCCTTCAAAACGTGCCTTGAAACCATAGGGCGCTTCGCGCAACACGCCGGTTTCCGTGGAGATGGAGCCGATTCCGGTCTTCAGGTCACCTTCCCAGTGAGCCGATGCTTTCTTGACGATAGCCATGTGTGCCTCCTCATGATCCGGCGCGAGGGTTCGCGCCTGGTTATTTTTCGGTGCCAGGATTGTGAGGATAGACCGGCTGATAAAGTTCACCCTGGCGGATTAGTCGACTAATTTAGTAGGAAATTTCTCCGCTACTATTGAATCTCGGGTATATGCCCACATTCATAGGACACACCTACAGAAACGGCAGGCTTTCGCCCACAGGAAAGCTGGTACGCCGTTGGAGATGCCGGCCCATGAAACAGCTGTCCGAAGTCAAATTTTCAACCCTAGACCTAGTTCCCGTGCGTGCCGATGGCAACGCCGCCCAGTCCTTGCGCAACTCCCTGGACCTGGCGCAACACGTGGAAAAATATGGCTACACCCGCTTCTGGGTGGCTGAGCACCACAACATGGACGGCATCGCCAGCTCCGCGACGGCGGTGTTGCTGGGCTATCTGGCGGGCGGCACATCGACCATTCGTGTCGGCTCCGGCGGGGTGATGCTGCCGAATCATGCGCCTCTGGTCATTGCCGAGCAGTTCGGCACGTTGGAGAGCCTGTTTCCGGGCCGGATCGATCTCGGGCTGGGCCGCGCACCCGGCTCCGACCAGATGACCGCCCGGGCCCTGCGCCGTGAACGCTCCGGCAGTGCCGATGATTTCCCTGACGATGTGGCTGAACTGATGAGTTACCTCGGCCCGCGAACCCCGGACCAGCGCATCATTGCCATGCCGGGCACGGGGACCAACGTGCCGGTGTGGCTGCTGGGTTCGAGCCTGTTCAGTGCGCAACTGGCCGGAGAGCGCGGGTTGCCCTACGCCTTCGCCTCGCATTTCGCACCGCGTTTCATGCATGAGGCGATTCGCGTCTATCGCAATCATTTCAAACCGTCTGCGGTGCTGGACAAACCTTACGTCATGCTCGGCGTACCGCTGGTGGCAGCGGATACCGATGCGCAGGCCGATTACCTGGCGACTTCGGTATACCAGCGCATCCTGGCGTTGATGCGCGGCCAGAGTCTGGTGCAGCGTCCGCCAGTGGAAACCATGAATGGCCTATGGCTGCCCCATGAGAAAGAAGCGGTCGGGGACTTCCTTGGCTTGGCGATGATCGGCGGGCCGCAGAAAATCCGCGCCAGGCTGGAGGTGCTGATCGAGCAAACCCAGGCCGACGAGCTGATTTTTACCAGCGATCTGTACGAGCACGCCGACCGTCTGCACTCGTATGAGCTGCTGGCGCAAGTCATGAAGGGCTGAATCACAGCTACAAAAAAGCCGACGCACTGCGTCGGCTTTGATTTGAACGCGCAATCAGCCGCGTTTGTAGACGATTTCCTTTGAACCGCCTTCGCAGGTGCCGACGACTTCTCCGTCAGCCGCTGCGCCTTTATCGACAACTTCCAGCGAATAACCCGATACACCTTTGGCATCAAGCTTCGCCGCGATTTCGCTTTTCAGCTCTTCGCAGGGCTTGCCGGCCGCAAACGCGCCACCCGCAAGGCTCAGCAGACCCAGGGCCACCATCAACTTCTTCATCGCTCGCACTCCTTGGACGGATCAAATAGGGAGGTATCAGAAAGGCCTGATGCGCGAACCATAGCGCATCGCCATTCCCTATGGCACTCCGCCAGCGTGCAAGTTCAAAGCAGCTCAGCTGTTGGCGATCCGGAACCCGACCTTGATGGTCACCTGGAAGTGCGCGGCACGGCCGTTTTCGATGTGACCGCGGGTTTCGGTGACCTCGAACCATTCCAGGTGCTTGAGGCTTTTGCTGGCCTCCGCCAGGGCATTGTTGATGGCGTCTTCAATGCTGGTGGGAGACGAGCCGACCAGTTCGACCTTTTTGTACGTGTGATGATCACTCATGACGTTCTCCTTGGTTGTCTTTAACAGCCTAGCAGCGATTTTTCGCCTTACGTGTGTCGCCGTTTTCGCTGCGAAAGTTCAGATTTACTGCACTTTCGCAAGCGGTCGCAGTCCCAATCCTCACACGCTACTCAACCACTGCAGGAGAGAGCCACCATGGCCAGCACTTCGTTACGTAAAGCCTCGTTGCAAAGCATGGAAGCGGAGATCGAGAGTCTGCTCAAGTCCTTGGAAAGCCTGAAGGACGACGCTTCGGACGAGTCGCGCAAAACCCTCAAGTCGCTCAAGGCCAATGCCGAAAGCGCGCTGAAACACTCTCGGCATCTGCTCAGCGATGCGTATGAAGAGGTCAAGGTGAAAACCCGTGAAACCGGGATCGCCACCCGTGATTACGCTCAAGAACATCCCTGGACCACGGCCGGTGTCGCGGTTGGGGCGCTTGGTTTGCTGGCCGCTTACTTGTTGTGCAAGCGCGGTGACTGAATGGGTGGGCTCAGCTCATGCCTGAGCCACTCTGCCAATTGCCGGGCGCGCCCATCCGCGGCGCGCTTGGGCAGCCACAACGCCAGCCGCGCCGGGGTTTCACTGAAGCCCCACGGCGCGACCAGGCGTCCGGCACGCACGTCCTCGGCTACTAGCGGTTCCGGGGCGATGGCCACGCCAAGCCCGGCTACCGCTGCCTCCAGTAAATAATACAGATGCTCAAAACCTTGCCCGAATCTCAGTGACTGGGGTTCCAAGGCATTTTGTCGTGCCCAGGTTGGCCAGGCCTGCGGGCGAGAGGTGGTATGCAATAGCGGCTCGCCCAACAATGTGCTGGCCGGTGCGTCCTGCAGTCGGGCGAATCCGGCGTAGCGCGGGCTGATCACCGGGCCGATTCGCTCGCTGGCCAGTTCATACACTTGCATGTCGGTTGGCCAGGGCGGTTCGGCGAATACCAGCAGGGCGTCCAGTCCCGGTCGCCTCGGGTCCAGGTCGCCTTCGCCGGCGGACAGGTGCAGGCGCAAGTCGGGCAGATCAGCGTTGAGCCTGCCCAGGCGGGGTATGAACCAGCGCGCCAGCAGGCTTCCTGAGCAGCCCAGCACGAACGGCGCATCCGCAGTGCTTTGCGTCAGCTCCGCGCAAACCGTGCGCAGGCGTTCGAAGGCGTCGGCACTGGCGTCACGCAGACGCAAACCTGCATCTGTGAGTTTCAGGCCACGGCCATCCTTGCTGAACAGGCTGACACCCAAGTGCTCTTCGAGCACTTTCAATTGCCGGCTGACGGCGCCGTGGGTGACGTGCAACTGGTCCGCCGCCTGGCTTACGCTGTTCAGGCGGGCGGTGGCTTCGAAGGCACGCAGGGCGTTTAGCGGCGGAAGGTCGTGGCTCATGGTATCTGTGAGTTTTCCTGACAGGTTGCGGCGATCTTATCGGTTTTCAGGGCGCGATGGCAGGGGTAGAGTGGCCCTCACTGTTTTTCTACGCATTCGCCTGGAGCGCCCGATGACCCAGCCTACGACCTCTTTCAACCTGCGCAGCGGCCCTGATGCCAATGGCCTGTTTGGCGCATTCGGCGGCCGCTACGTGGCCGAAACGCTGATGCCGTTGATCCTTGATCTGGCCCGTGAATACGAAGTGGCGAAGGAAGATCCTGCGTTCATTGAGGAACTGGCCTACTTCCAACGCGATTATGTCGGTCGTCCGAGCCCGCTGTATTTCGCCGAGCGCCTGACCGAGTACTGCGGCGGTGCGAAGATCTACCTCAAGCGTGAAGAGCTGAACCACACCGGCGCCCACAAGATCAACAACTGCATCGGCCAGATTCTGCTGGCACGGCGCATGGGCAAGAAGCGCATCATCGCCGAGACCGGCGCAGGCATGCACGGCGTGGCCACTGCCACCGTGGCTGCGCGTTTTGGCCTTGAGTGTGTGATCTATATGGGCACCACCGACATCGAGCGCCAGCAGGCCAACGTGTTCCGGATGAAACTGCTGGGTGCCGAAGTGATTCCGGTGGTTGCTGGCACCGGCACCCTCAAGGATGCGATGAATGAGGCGCTGCGCGATTGGGTGACCAACGTCGACAGCACCTTCTATCTGATCGGCACCGTGGCCGGGCCGCACCCTTACCCGGCGATGGTCCGTGATTTCCAGGCGGTGATCGGCAAGGAAACCCGCGATCAGTTGCAAGCCCAGGAAGGCCGGCTGCCGGATAGCCTGGTGGCATGCATCGGTGGAGGCTCCAACGCCATGGGCCTGTTCCATCCGTTCCTGGATGACAAGAGCGTCGATATCATCGGCGTTGAAGCGGCTGGTTATGGCATCGAGACCGGCAAGCACGCTGCGAGCCTGAACGGTGGCGTTCCGGGTGTGCTGCACGGCAACCGTACATTCCTGTTGCAGGACGACGACGGTCAGATCATCGACGCCCATTCCATATCCGCAGGTCTCGATTATCCGGGGATCGGTCCGGAACACGCCTGGTTGCATGACATCGGCCGGGTCCAGTACACCTCGGTCACCGACGCCGAAGCTTTGGAAGCTTTCCATAAATGCTGCCGTCTTGAAGGGATCATTCCTGCGCTGGAAAGCGCCCACGCCTTGGCTGAAGTGTTCAAGCGTGCGCCTAACCTGCCCAAGGATCACCTGATGGTGGTCAACCTGTCCGGCCGCGGCGACAAAGACATGCAAACCGTAATGCACCATATGGAACAGTCCCAGCAGGAGAAACATTGATGAGCCGCCTGCAAACCCGTTTTGCCGAACTCAAGGAACAGAATCGCGCGGCGCTGGTGACGTTTGTCACCGCCGGTGATCCGGACTACGACACCTCGCTGGCGATCCTCAAGGGCCTGCCTGCCGCTGGCGCGGACGTGATCGAGCTGGGCATGCCGTTCACCGATCCGATGGCTGACGGCCCGGCAATCCAGCTGGCGAATATTCGCGCCCTGGGGGCCCAGCAGAACCTGGCGAAAACCCTGCAGATGGTGCGTGAGTTCCGCAAGGACAACACCGAGACACCGCTGGTGCTGATGGGTTATTTCAACCCGATCCATCGTTATGGTGTGCAGCGTTTCATCGGCGAGGCGCTGGACTCCGGCGTCGATGGCCTGATCGTGGTGGACATGCCGCCCGAGCACAACAGCGAACTGTGCGAACCGGCCCAGGCCGTCGGCCTGGACTTTATCCGCCTGACTACGCCAACCACCGACGACGTGCGCTTGCCCACCGTGCTCAACGGCAGTTCCGGTTTTGTCTACTACGTGTCAGTTGCCGGTGTGACCGGTGCCGGCGCCGCGACGCTGGAACATGTGGAAGAGGCCGTGGCGCGTTTGCGTCGGCATACCGATCTGCCGATCAGCATCGGTTTCGGTATCCGCACGCCTGAACAGGCGGCAGCTATCGCGCGGCTGGCCGATGGGGTAGTGGTTGGCTCGGCGCTGATCGACCATATCGCCCGTGCCGACACGTCGGAGCAGGCGATCGATGGCGTGTTGAGCTTGTGTGCTGCCTTGGCTGACGGCGTGCGCAAGGCGCGTCTGGGCTGATTCCAGATTCGGTTTGCAGCTACAAAAAAGGGGGTTCAGAACTGAGTTCTGAACCCCCTTTTTAAAGTTTCATCCAAACGGTTCAGGGCAACTCCAACCCGCCCCCGGCTTTGTGCAGCTTGCGCAGATGTTCGCCGATCACCTTCACGTTGGCCTCGCTTGCAGCAATTTCAGCTGCTCGGCTCGGCTCCAGCAACGCGCGAACCTCCTTATCCAGGTCGCCTGTGAGCGTTTGCAGTTGCTTCTGGCGCAGGCTGCTTTCCGATTCCAGTCGTTGCCACTCGCTGGGTTGCGGCAGACCATAGCCGCCGCTGCCCAGCAATTCGGCCGGGCGGCTCAGGAAACCGCTGTTGGCGAGAATCTGCTGCAGCGTCGCGTTTGCCCGTTCCATACCGCCGTTCTGCAATTCGCGGGCACCGAGGTAGCGCTGCTTGACCTCATCCTGAGCCAGCAGCAATTGCCGGCGGAAACTCGCCTGCTCCAATAGAAGCAGCGCCGCGCTGGTGCGCAGGTCTGCCTGCTCGAACCAGGCGCGGCGTTCAGTGGCGTCCAGGGCCAGCCAGCCTTCAACGGTTTGTTGTTTGATGGGCAGATGCTTTTTCAGGACTTCGAACATCGCCTGATAGCGGTCGCGGAACGAGTCGAAGCGGTAACCGAGGCGCAGTGCCTCCTTGGGATCATCCAGTACGCTGGTATCGGCCAGGCCTCGACCCTTGAGGATTTCCAGCAAGCCGTTGGGCATGATGCTGTCCAGGCCCTTGAGCTGCTCGTTGTTACTGCCGCTGCGCAGCAGCTTCAGGCTTTCAACCGCGCAGTTATTGGAGAGGAAATAGTAGTTTCCGTCGTAGCTCCAATGCATTTCGGCGGCACGTTCGACTGTCTCCTCGATCTCGGCACGAGACAAGTTCAGCGGAACTGATGCCAGGCTGCGCAGTTCGGTTTTGGTGTATTCATCGATTACCTGGGCCAGCGGCAGCACAAACAGGCGCGACGGGTATTTGCCCACCAGTCCGTCCCAACTCGACAGCTGTACATCACCTACAAACGCACGGTAAGACAACACCAGGTGCTGATCCAGGTCCAACCGGCAATCCGGCCCACGTGGTCGGCCCGGCGCGCAGATCACCAGCCGGAGCATGCTGTGGCCCCAGCGACTGACCCAGTTCTGGTTGGCTTCGGCCAGCAGGTAATCGATCGCGTAGACGCGCTCCGGATCCACCTTGCCCAGCGGCGTCTTGGCGAAATCGTTGCCGGCGTTGAGGAAAGCGAAGGACTGGGCGCAGGTGTCCTTGGCGGCAGGCGCCCAGCCGAAGTGTTCCTGATAATAGCGATACAGGGCGGGGCGCCGGCAGGCATAGCTCGGGTCCAGGAGAAAATACTCCATGTTCACCGCGACGAACTCCTTGGGACTGCTGGTCTCGTAGAGGTCCGGGCTGCGGGCGACCTGGCGGTTATGCTGTTCCCGTTCGCCGCGGCGGCCGACGTATTGCGGCCAACCGGCCAAGTCGAGCAAGCGTGGATCATCGCTGAGGGTGAAGCGGCGGTCGTTCTCACCCCGGCACTCATCCGGGAGCCCGATCAATCCTGCACTGCTGTTGCGCCGCGTACAGCGCTGGATCAGCGCACGTTCGGCATCCGGCCATAGACGCGAGCGATCATAGATATGGGTCAGTTCGTGGAGGACCGTGGCGAGCATCTCTCGCCGCACCGTGCCGTGCGGCCGCTGGGTCTTTTGCCTGGCGGCGCTGCCGTCGGTGAGGCTGTCGAGCAGGTTCCGGTTGAGATCCAGCTGCGACACCAGCGAAGCCTGGCCGTAGGCGTTTTCCGGCATCTGGTCGGTCCAGCCGACATCGATGCGCCGGTCCAATCGCTCGATGAAGCGCGGAGGTAATGCTTGCATGGCTTCATCGAGCAATGCCTGACTGGCCTGCTGTTGCGCCGGGCTCAAGCCGTCGCTATTGAGGTGTAGCTGCAGGCCGGCCTGGGCAGTGCTGCCGATGAGCAGCACGACCCCGGCCGTCAGCCAGGCGGCGAGTCGCCTCACAATGCGAGGATGGCTTCGGCGAGAACCTGATCACTGGCGTCGCGAGCTTCCGGTACGCGGGTACGCAAGGTTTCGAAAGCGGCCTCGAGATGAGCGCCACGTATTTCGCCGTTGCTGGCGACGAAGCTAGCCGCGTCATCATGTGCTTCACGGACGATTTTCGAATCACGGATGGAGGTAGTGGTGTCAGAGGTGAAATCGATCGAGCGCTGGGAAGCGCGAACGATGATGTTACTGGTGGCTACCAAGGTATGTGCCTGGGCCACATCGGCCAACACCAGCAGGCCAAGGGCGGCAGCAATCAGCGGGCTACGCATGGAACGACTCCGAAAAGAAAAATACAGATAGCTATTGGACGAGAATTGCCTGTGCCAGTTCAAGGTCGCTGGCGTGAAGTTTTGGCTGGCTCCGGCGCAGGTAAGCCAAGGCCGATTCCAACTGTGCGCCTCGCAACTGTCCATCGCTGGCAATGAATGTTGCGGCGTCATCGCGAGCGGCGACGACCAGTTTATTGTCGAAGGGCGCCGAGGTCACGAGGCTTGTGGCATAAGCGCTGGCCACCAGCTGTTGGGTGGACACGTCAAGGGCTTGGGCCGGAACAGACCAGCAGAAAGCTGCGAAGAAAAAGGCTCGGTACAGATTTGGAAAACGCATGGGACTCGACAGTGGTTGGCGAGCCTGAAGGCTAGCGCAAACCGGCGGGCCAGAGCCAGTGCTGAAACATCGGAGCACCTCTGGGTGCCCGATGTTTCATGTTGCATCAAATAACCAGGATGGCCTGTGCCAACTGCGCATCGGTGGCGTTGAGCTGCGGAGCCTGCTGGCGAATGAAATCCAACGCGCTTTCCAGCTTCACGCCACGGATGGCGCCTTCGCTAGCCACGAAGCTGGCGGCATCATCACGGGCAGCTTGAACAATTTTGTTGTCCCGCAGTGAAGAGGTGGCGTCGGAGGTTACGTCGGAAGTGGCTTTTAGTGCGCCGACGATGGAGTCAGTCGTGACGATAAAGCTGCTGGCGTTGGAATGGGCGGCGACAGCCAGCAGGACAGCGGTGCTGAGCAGGCGAAGACGGATCATGATGTAACTCCTTGATGATGAAGGATGCCGGTGCGTGTAGCTGGAAGGAAGAGACGCAGATTCGACTCGCTTCGCCACGTCAGGATCGATATTAGGACAGAACGCGGCGGCTGACAGCTACAGAACAATAATAAGACGAGCAGTTTAAACTGTACTTGTTGCTCTTGAAAAAATTAAAACTGTTCTATTCCAGCAAATTGCAACCTAGACCCATAAACGACGAGACCCGTCGTGGTTTCCCACGACGGGTCTCGTTTATTCAATTCGATGCTGGCGATGGACCCGGTGGGTCAGGGCCAGCGACGCTGAGTTAGCGCCAGAACGGCTTGCTCAGCTCTTCGTAGCGTTGTGCTTCGCTGATACCGGCGTCAGCCAGCAAACGCGAATCCAGACGAGCCAGTTGATGGCGGCTGGCAATGCGGCGCTGCCACAACATCAGATTGGCGATAACGCGAAGAGGCAGGGAAGCCTGGTTTTTTTCAGCTTTGTCTTCGAAAAACAGCTCGGAACTGAGTGTACGTTCCATGGTTGACATCCTTCCGCTTGTGGCGGGATCAGGTAGTGGTTTGACTGGTGCCCATGATCCTCTCGTTTGGCCAGTCTCTCTAGATACAGTTCACCTGTATTGTGAGAGACCAGTTAACTGTTAAAGAGCGGTGTACTGGTCTATATTGAGGCAACTGTACCTGTCTGCACAATTTGGGTGCATTTTATGCTGTTATTCCCCGTTTTGTAGGAATGGGGTGTAAGAAATAACCGGTACAGTAGTACAGTTTTATACAATAACTACCCCTGCCGTATGCATTCACCGAAACTGTTATTGCTGTATCGCTAGGCCAGCTGTATCAAATCGCCAACATGCGTCCGGTTTCCTCAAGGTTGAGGTGCCAACTGAGTGCATCCTTAAGGATATGCGGCGTATGTCCGCCCAGCTTACAAGCGGCTTCAAAATAGTCGCCGAGCGCCTGGCGATAGATAGGGTGTACACAGTTGTCGATGATGACCCTCGCTCGCTCCCGTGGTGCGAGCCCCCGCAGGTCGGCCAGGCCGATCTCTGTTACCAGGATGTCGACGTCGTGCTCGGTATGGTCCACATGGCTGACCATCGGCACGACGCTGGAAATGGCACCGCTCTTGGCGATGGACTTGGTAACGAACACCGCCAGGTGCGCATTCCGGGCGAAGTCGCCCGATCCGCCAATGCCGTTCATCATCCGCGTGCCGCACACATGGGTTGAGTTGACGTTGCCGTACAGATCGAATTCCAACGCTGTGTTGATGCCGATGATGCCCAGGCGGCGCACAACTTCTGGATGGTTGGAGATTTCCTGCGGGCGCAGGACCAATTTGTCCTTGTACCTTTCCAGGTTGCCGAAGACATCGGCATTGCGTCGAGCTGACAAGGTAATCGAACTGCCAGAAGCGAAACTCAGCTTGCCGGCATCGATCAGGTCGAAGGTCGAGTCTTGCAGCACCTCGGAATACATGGTCAGTTCTTCGAACGGGGAATCGATCAAGCCGCACATCACGGCGTTGGCGATATTACCGATTCCAGCCTGCAAGGGGCCGAGCTTGTTGGTCATCCGTCCGGCTGCAACCTCTTGCTTGAAAAAATCGACCAGGTGATCGGCAATAGCCTGTGTATCGCTGTCAGGTGGCAGGACGGTGGAGGGTGAGTCCGCTTGATGGGTGATGACAATGGCGGCAATTTTTTCCGCGGGGATTGGAATGGCAGGGCTACCGATGCGGTCCTCGACCTTCACCAGGGGAATGGGCGTGCGGGTTGGGCGGTAGCTCGGGATATAGATGTCGTGGAGCCCTTCCAGATTCGGGTTGTGGGCCATATTGATCTCGACGATCACTTGTCTGGCGAAAATCGCAAAGCTGGCCGAATTGCCCACTGATGTGGTGGGCACGATATGACCTTGTTCGGTAATGGCCACGGCTTCGATCACGGCGATATCGGGCAGCTTGAGCTGCGCGTTGCGCATCTGTTCAACGGTCTCCGATAGATGCTGGTCGATGAACATGACCTCGCCAGCGTTGATGGCCTTGCGCAGGGTGCTGTCCACCTGGAACGGCATGCGTCGCGCCAGCACGCCTGCCTCGGTGAGCTCCTTGTCGAGATCGTTGCCCAGGCTCGCTCCGGTCATCAGGCTGATTTTCAGCGGCACGAGCTTGGCCCGTTCGGCCAGTGCGTGAGGTACCGCCTTGGCTTCTCCGGCGCGGGTGAAGCCACTCATGCCAACGGTCATCCCGTCCTCAATCAGCAAGGCTGCCTCGGCAGCGCTCATCACTTTGTCCAACAACGAAGGCAGGCGGATGCGGTCACGGTACATGGATGGTTGTCTCGGGCAGGAAGCAGGATGCGCAGTGTAGAGAATTCGCGCCGTGCCCGACCCGCTACAAAAGTCGCATTTGAGGCGTCTATTGCGGGCGTTTCAGGCAAAACATCATTACCGTATCGGTAACTTTCTGCCTTGATACAAATCAAAACGCCCCGACAAGTCGGGGCGTTGTGATAACACTGCTGAGCTTATTCCACGGCCTTGACCATGTCCTCAATGACCTTCTTGGCGTCGCCGAACACCATCATGGTCTTGTCGAGGTAGAACAGCTCGTTGTCCAGGCCGGCATAACCGCTGGCCATCGAGCGCTTGTTGACGATGATGGTCTTGGCCTTGAAGGCTTCGAGGATGGGCATGCCGGCAATCGGCGATTTCGGATCGTTCTTCGCCGCCGGGTTGACCACATCGTTGGCGCCCAGCACCAGCACCACGTCGGCCTGGCCGAACTCGGAGTTGATGTCCTCCATCTCGAATACCTGGTCGTAAGGCACTTCGGCCTCGGCCAGCAGGACGTTCATGTGCCCGGGCATGCGACCGGCCACCGGGTGGATCGCATATTTGACGGTCACGCCATGGTGCGTCAGCTTCTCGGTCAGCTCTTTCAACGCATGCTGCGCCCGGGCCACCGCCAGGCCGTAGCCCGGCACGATGATCACGGTGTCGGCGTTGGTCAGCAGGAAGGTCGCGTCATCTGCCGAACCGGATTTCACCGGACGGGCTTCTTTCGAGCCTGCCGGGCCAGCCGCATCTGCGGCGTTGCCGAAGCCACCGAGCAGCACGTTGAAGAACGAACGGTTCATCGCCTTGCACATGATGTAAGACAGGATCGCACCGCTCGAACCCACCAGGGAGCCGGCAATGATCAGCATCGAGTTGTTCAGCGAGAAGCCGATCCCCGCTGCGGCCCAGCCGGAATAGCTGTTGAGCATCGAGACCACCACCGGCATGTCCGCGCCGCCGATCGGGATGATGATCAGCACACCCAGCACGAAGGCCAAGGCCAACATCAAGGCGAACGCGCCGAGGTTGCCGGTGAACATGAAGGTCAGGCCCAGGCCCAGCGTTGCCAGGCCCAGGATCAGGTTGAGCTTGTGCTGGCCACCAAACTGTACCGGTGCGCCCTGGAACAGGCGGAACTTGTACTTGCCCGACAACTTGCCGAAAGCGATTACCGAACCGGAGAAGGTGATTGCACCGATGGCCGCGCCGAGGAACAGCTCCAGACGGTTACCGGCCGGAATCGAATCGCCCAGTTGCTTGACGATACCCAGCGATTGCGGTTCGACTACCGCGGCGATGGCAATGAACACCGCCGCCAGGCCGATCATGCTGTGCATGAACGCTACCAGCTCCGGCATCTTGGTCATCTCGACGCGCTTGGCCATGATCGAGCCGGCGGTACCGCCAACCAGCAGGCCGACGATCACATAGCCGATGCCGGCTGTTGCTAGTTCAGCGCCCAGCTTATAGATGAGACCCACGGTAGTGAGCACCGCCAGCGCCATGCCGAGCATGCCGAACAGGTTGCCTCGGCGGGAGGTGGTGGGATGCGAAAGGCCTTTGAGGGCCTGGATGAAACAGATCGACGCAATCAGGTAGAGCGTCGTTACCAGGTTCATGCTCATTACTTGGGCGCCTCTTCTTTTACGGCTTTCGGGGCTTTTTTCTTGAACATCTCAAGCATGCGGCGCGTCACCAGGAAGCCACCGAACACGTTGACCGCGGCCAGGGCCACGGCGAGGGTGCCCATGGTCTTGCCCAGCGGCGTGACGGTCAATGCGGCGGCGAGCATGGCGCCGACGATCACGATTGCCGAGATGGCGTTGGTCACTGCCATCAACGGCGTGTGCAGCGCGGGTGTAACATTCCAGACCACGTGGTAACCGACATAAATCGCCAGCACGAAGATGATCAGGTTGTAGATACCGGGGGAGATAAGCTCTTCCATTGTCTGAATCCCTGCTTAGGCGTTTTTGCGGATGACTTGGCCGTCGCGGCACATCAGGCACGCGGCGACGATGTCGTCTTCCAGGTTCACGTCGAACTGACCTTCCTTGGTGAAGACCAGCTTCAGGAAGTCCAGCAGGTTGCGGGCGTACAGCGCCGAAGCGTCGGCAGCGACTTCCCCGGCCAGGTTGGTCGGGCCGCAAATGGTCACGCCGTTTTCGACCACCACCTGATCGGCCACGGTCAGCGGACAGTTACCGCCCTGTGCTGCTGCGAGGTCGATGACCACCGAGCCCGGTTTCATCTGCGCGACGGTTTCGGCGCTCAGCAAAGTCGGTGCCTTGCGGCCCGGAATCAATGCGGTGGTGATGACGATGTCCGCCTGCTTGGCGCGCTCGTGCACGGCTTGGGCCTGGCGCTGCATCCAGCTGGCTGGCATGGGCCGGGCGTAACCACCGACGCCAACGGCGCATTCACGCTCTTCGTCGGTCTCGTAAGGCACGTCGACGAACTTGGCCCCAAGGGATTCGATTTGCTCTTTCACCGCAGGACGCACGTCCGATGCCTCGATCACAGCGCCCAGGCGCTTGGCCGTGGCGATCGCCTGAAGCCCGGCCACGCCCGCGCCGAGAATCAGTACGCGCGCCGCTTTCACGGTGCCTGCGGCGGTCATCAGCATCGGCATGAAGCGCGGATAGTGATGGGCGGCCAGCAACACGGCTTTATAGCCGGCGATATTCGCTTGAGACGACAGCACGTCCAGGCTTTGAGCGCGGGAGGTACGCGGCGCGGCCTCAAGGGCGAATGCGGTGATGCCGCGTTCGGCCAGCTTGGCGATGGTTTCGTTGTTGAACGGGTTGAGCATGCCCACCAGAACGGTGCCGCTCTTGATCAGCGTCAGTTCGCTGTCGCTGGGGGCAACCACCTTCAGAATCAGCTCCGCCCCGAATGCATCACTGGCGCTGCCAATGGTTGCGCCCGCTGCCTCATAGGCACTGTCGATAACGCTGGCCTTGACGCCGGCGCCGCTTTCAACCGTGACTTTATGGCCTTGGCCGACCAGCTTCTTGATGGTTTCCGGGGTAGCAGCAACCCGTGTTTCACCCGTCTGGGTTTCGAGAGGAACACCAATGTGCACGTCAAATCTCCTGCGTGATCTTATTGAGTAAACCCAGGCACTTCGGATGGTGCGACTGGGGCGGCCGATCAGCACGATCCCGCCTGACCAGGCGGGGCGCGGCATTTTGCAGGCGAATATTCAGCCCTTCAAGGGATTATGACGTGTGACGTAAATATAACTACAAGTCACCCTGTGACCGAATGTCGCAACTGGCGAGGTAAAGGTCGTTAAACCCAGATAAATCAAGGGATAACGGCAATTATGATTCTTTTTGTATCGGTCAGATGAATGGAGCGATATGACTCGCTCGATATGGCTTAAAGCCACGTGCTTCAACGGTTCTAGGACGTTTGTACCGATATGATCACAGTTTGGTAAAATGCGACAAATAGTTATATCTGTAGTGCTTAATATAGTATTACTACTTATTTTATGAGGCTGGTTTTTCCTTAATTTTCAACATCATAGTCTCTGGCTTCGGTGACCAGCCAATCGCGAAATGCCCGAAGCGAGGCCGATTCCACCTTCCGTTCCGGGATCATCAGGTAATACGCCTTGAGGCTCGACAGGGCATTGGGGTTGGCAATGACCAGGCGCTTCTCCGCCAGTTCGCGCTGGATCAAGAAGGGCGGGATCAAGGCAACACCCATATCGTGCATGGCGGCTTGGGCAAGCATGGAGAATAGTTCATAGCGCGGACCTGTCAGGTCGCGTGCGATATTCAAGTCTTGTGAGTTGAACCACTGGCGCCACGCGTATGGGCGGGTTGTCTGCTGGAGCAAGGGGAGCTCGGCGATTGCCTTTGGCGTCAGAGTTTTGCGGTTGCCTAGCAAGGAGGGGCTGCATACCGGCAACGGCTGTTCCCCCATTAATTTGTGAGATTCGGTACCGGACCAGTCCGCGTCGCCGAAGTAGATGGCTGCATCGAAATCCGTATCGGCGAACAGGAAAGGGCGCGTGCGGTTGGTGAGATTGACCGTCACCTCAGGGTGCTGCTGCTGGAAATCCTTGAGGCGTGGCAGCAGCCATTGAGTGCCGAAGGTGGGCACAACGGCGAGTTCGATAACGTTCGCGCCGGTGTGCCCCATCACTGAAAGGGTATCGCGCTCGACGGCATCCAGTTGCGTGGCGATTCGACGGCTATATGAAAGCCCCGCTTCAGTCAGCTTGACGCCGCGTCTCGAGCGTCGGAAAAGTTCCACGCCAAGGAAGTCCTCCAGGCTGGCAATCTGGCGGCAGATAGCGCCTTGGGTGAGAGAGAGCTCGAATGCCGCCTTGGTGAAGCTTTCGTGGCGTGCGGCAGCCTCGAAGCTGATCAGGGCGGCGGTGCTTGGGATTTTACGACGCATATACGCAAGCCTCACTCGTTATCCGCGCAACAGCGGTCTATGGCGTTTACGGAGTGAGAAATTAGCACAACAACATGCCGAATCCTCGTTTGCTCTCGTGGGAAACCGGGCCTAGGATCAGTCCACGATTTTCCATTTGATTGGCGAGGACTTTTTCATGGCCGGTAAAGCGAGCTTCAGCTGGATCGATCCCTTGTTGCTGGACCAGCAACTCACCGAAGAAGAACGCATGATTCGCGACACTGCGGAGCAGTTCGCTCAGCAGAAGCTGGCGCCGCGCGTACTGGAGGCGTTCCGTCATGAAAAGACTGACCCGGCGATCTTTCGTGAAATGGGGGAAGTGGGCCTCCTGGGCGCCACCATTCCCGAACAGTACGGCGGCAGCGGACTGAATTACGTCAGCTACGGCCTCATCGCCAGGGAAGTGGAGCGTGTGGACTCCGGCTACCGGTCGATGATGAGCGTGCAGTCCTCACTGGTCATGGTGCCGATCAACGAATTCGGCACCGAGGCGCAGAAGCAGAAGTATTTGCCGAAGCTCGCTTCAGGCGAATGGATAGGCTGCTTCGGCCTGACCGAGCCGAACCACGGTTCCGACCCGGGCGCGATGATCACTCGGGCGCGCAAGGTTGAAGGCGGTTACAGCTTGACCGGCAGCAAGATGTGGATCACCAACAGTCCGATCGCGGATGTGTTTGTCGTTTGGGCGAAGGACGACGCCGGCGATATCCGAGGCTTCGTGCTGGAGAAGGGCTGGAAGGGCCTGAGTGCTCCGGCG